>NZ_CBDLAM010000017.1:11641-35934 GCF_965301125.1 Anaerosporobacter sp.
ATTAATATAATGAATACATATATTACTAGAGAATAAATGATACATTTAGTAATTTGCATATTAGCATATGTATTGGAATCAGTTGCGATAGTGTCTAACAATACATTGATTTCTTCAACTAAAGGTAGATAGTTATTAACGAGTATATCATTTGCGTTGGTCATACGATGGTTAGATACAAAGTCATAAATTTGAATTCGATATGGATTGGATTCATCAATTTTATTTTGTAATTCCTTAAGAGTAGCAGTATCTGTGAAGTTTTCCTTCTTAACAAGTGAATAGAGATTTTGTAATTCAGAATTTAGTTCATTCACTATCGTTACAGTATCATTCGTATCATTTTTTAGACGGGAAGCGGTTAGCTGTACGATTTCATGATATACGTTGCTTTCAATTTCCTTCATAAGATACTGTGCCTTAGAAACGGTTTGTTCTAATTGATAAGGACCGTTTTTGAAATTAATAATTTCGCTAGTTAAGAAAACTGTACTGAGGATAGATACTGCACAGATTATACATAATATAGTTCTTGTTAGACGGAAAGAGTTGTTTATAACTTTGCTTAAGGGTAATGCGTCTTTTAAAGTGCTGGGGCTAATTTTCTTGGATATGCTTTTGTCTCGTTTCATGTGCTCGCTCCTTATGTATTGGTTATATAATGTGAAAAAAACTATTTATTTACATTTGATCATATTATTATATAATGCAGTCTAAAAATAAATCTATTGCTATATTATACAATTATTAATGAATATTCACTGCGATTGTTGTATATAAAAAATAAAATCTTGATAAATAGTTACTATTAATACTAATAAAAACGTAGAAAAAGTGCAAATAGTTACTACAAAGAATCATATATATTTGATAATTATTTTCATTAGTATGATTAATGGAGTAAATATGCAGTTAAGAGTAACCAAAGATAGGGAAATATAAGACTAAAGTGCTTTATTAGAAGACTTAAGTCGATTTTTTATGCAAATCAATATGTATATTTATACTTAAATATGAATAAAAGCTTCATACATAAAATGGAAATATTAATCATACATAGGTATTACTAATTGACATTAGTAATAAAAAGACATATAATGATAACAATTATTATTATCCTAAATATAGAAGGAGATGTTGTAATGGAAATTGTTAAATTAAGAGATGATATTTATTATGTCGGTGCTGTTGATTGGAACGTTAGATCTTTTCATGGATATACAACAAATAGAGGAGCAACTTATAACGCGTACTTAATTATTGATGAAAAAATTACACTAGTAGATACTGTTAAAGCACCTTTTTCGGAGGAATTACTTAACCGTATATCAGAAATTATTGACCCTGCAAAGATTGATTATCTTGTATCAAATCATGTTGAGATGGATCATTCAGGTGCTATTCCGGCTGTTATGGAAGTTGCAAAGAATGCAACAATTATTACGTCTGCACAGAGTGGACTTAAAGGACTACAAGCGCATTATGGAAAAGATTATAAGTATCAAGCTGTTCAAGCTGGAGAAACATTATCACTAGGAAAGAGATCTTTAACATTTGTGGCAACACCAATGTTACATTGGCCAGATAATATGGTTACTTATTGTAAAGAAGAGAAGATTCTTTTCTCAAATGATGCATTTGGACAACATTATGCTTCTTCAAAGCATTTTGATGATGAAGTAGATATGGCTATAGTAATGCAAGAGATGGAAAAGTATTATGCGAACATACTAATGCCTTATGGTAGACAGGCAAGTCAAGCTATTGATATTGTAAAATCACTTGATATTGATATGATTGCGTCAAGTCATGGTGTTATCTTTAGAAAATATGTGAAAGAAGTAATTGATAAATACAGTTATTTTTGTAATGGAGAAAATGAAAAGAGAGCCCTTGTTGTATATGATTCTATGTGGAAATCAACAGAAAAGATGGCGTTTTCTATTGTTGAAGGCTTCAAGAGAGCAGGAGTTGAATGTCTCTTATTTGATTTAAAAGAAAATCATATCTCAGATATTGCGACACAAGTATTAAAAGCAGAATATCTAGTTGTAGGAACTTCTGTATTGAATGCTAATATTTTACCTACAGTAGGTGCTTTCCTTACATATATGAAGGGATTAGCTCCAAAAGGAAAGAAAGGTTTTGCTTTTGGTTCTTATGGATGGGGACCTCAAAGTTTATCAACACTTCAAAAAGAGCTTGAAGCAATCAATGTTGAAATTATCAAAGATGCAATCAAGATTAATTATGTTCCTACAAAAGAACAATTACGAGAAATCGAAGATGAAATTGCTGCTATTGAACTTTAATTTGGACTATAAATGATAAGATTTATCAATAGGGCTTATTTAGAAGAATGTCAATCATAATAAGATTGACATTCTTTTTTGTTCGATGTATAGTGTTCCTATAAAGTAATACTAAAAGAAATGGAGCAGATTGAATGGAAGTTATTGAACAGCTTATTTTGTTTGGTCTGACTAGACAAGAAGCAACCTTATACATGACGTTACTTACAGAAGGTGAGTTAACAGGATATGAAGCAGCCAAGAAAACGACTATTTCAAGATCAAATACGTATAATGGCCTTGCAGGATTAGTTGAGAAGGGTGCTGCATATATTATTGAGGGATCAGTAACGAAATATACGCCAGTAAGTGTAGAAGAATTCTGTAACAATAAACTAAGGAATCTTGAAGATTCTAAACGCAAATTAATGAAGTCATTACCTATTGAGAAAGTTGAGAACAGTGGATATATAACAATTCAAGGCGAGAAGAATGTGATGGATAAACTAAAAACTATGATTATAGAGGCTAAAGAAAGAGTGTATCTATCCGTATCAAGTTCCTTGATTTCATGCTTACATGAGCAACTTTTGGTATTACAAAGTCGTCATATTAAGCTTGTCATAATTACTGATAAAAAAGTTCCATATGAGGATGCAATCTTATATATTACAGACAAGAAAGATCAAAGAATACGTTTGATTGTTGATTCGAAGAAAGTTTTAACAGGAGAGATTACATCTCCGTCGGATACGACATGCTTATATTCTATGAATTATAACTTAGTATCCTAATTTAAAGAGATGCTACAGAATGAAATTATATTATTATCTAAATAACGTAAGAAAATTTTAATCCAAAGAAAAAGGAGAGACATATATTATGAAGAAAACATTTGTTACTAATGAGCAGTTACAGGAAATTGTAAAAGAGTATCCTACACCATTTCATCTATATGATGAAAAAGGAATTCGTGAAAATGCTAGAAGATTAAAAGAAGCATTCTCATGGAACAAAGGATTTAAAGAATATTTTGCGGTAAAGGCAACTCCAAATCCATTCATAGTGAAGATATTACAAGAAGAAGGTTGTGGAACCGATTGTTCTTCCATGACAGAACTTATGTTATCAGAAGCGCTGGGATTTAGTGGAGATGAGATTATGTTTTCATCTAATGCAACTCCAGCAGAAGAATTTGTGAAAGCAAGAGAAGTGAATGCAATCATTAATCTAGATGATATTACGCATATTGATTTCTTAGAAAAAGCTGCTGGAATTCCAGAGACAATTTGTTGTCGTTTTAATCCAGGTGGTGTATTCAAAATCAGTACTAGTATTATGGATAATCCAGGAGATGCCAAATATGGTTTTACGAAAGAGCAGATGTTTGAAGGATTTAAGAGATTAAAAGAACTTGGTGTTAAGAATTTCGGAATCCACTCTTTCCTTGCAAGTAATACAGTAACCAACGAATATTATCCTACACTTGCAAAAATCTTATTTGAGTTAGCAGTTGAATTAAAAGAAAAGACAGGTGCTGATATCAAATTCATTAACTTATCAGGTGGAGTAGGTATCCCTTATAAACCAGACCAAGAAGGAAATGATATTAAAGCGATCGGTGAAGGTGTACGTAAAGTATTCGAAGAAGTTCTTGTTCCAGCAGGGATGGGCGATATCGCAATCTATACGGAATTAGGAAGATTTATGTTAGGACCTTATGGTTGTTTAGTAACTACAGCAATCCATGAAAAACATACACATAAAGAATATATCGGACTTGATGCTAGTGCGGTAAATCTTATGAGACCAGCAATGTATGGAGCTTATCACCATATTACTGTTATGGGTAAGGAAAACTTACCAAGTGATCATATGTATGATGTTACAGGGTCTTTATGTGAAAACAATGATAAATTTGCCGTTGATCGTATGTTACCAAAGGTAGATATCGGTGATTTACTAGTGATACATGATACAGGAGCACATGGATATGCTATGGGCTACAATTACAATGGTAAACTAAAATCCGCAGAAGTATTATTAAAGGAAGATGGATCAACACAGTTAATCCGTCGTGCAGAAAAACCAGAAGATTATTTCGCTACATTTGATTTTTGTGATGTATTGAAGGACATGAAATATTAGGAATCAAAAAAACACTTCCAAGAAGTTGAATGCCTATGACGAACATTTTATATTCGTCGTAGGCACACACCTTCATGGTGGTGTTTTTTTTACGTTGCATTTCATTGCTTTTAGTTCTTTTTATACCTTGTTTTAAAGAAATAGGGCGAATTTACCATAGTCAAAAAGAGTTAATGCATAAAAAGTTTTAGTTTACCTATAATGATAATTGAAAAAAATCCGATATCTAAAGTGTAAATAAATATAATTGGGAGTTGTCAGTATAAAATTAAGGTGGTGAAGTTATGCGAATAGATGCTTATAATAAAGTAAGTCAGTTATATCAAACAAACAAAATAAGTTCTGTTGAAAGTGCAAAGAAAACAGGAAAATCTGATCAATTAGAGATTTCTCAAGCAGGTAAAGATTATCAGACTGCAAAGCAAGCTGTTGCAGGCGCTGAGGAAGTAAGAATGGAAAAAGTTGAAGAAATCAAAAAAAGATTAGCTACTGGTACGTACGATATTAGCATGAATGAGGTAGCTGATAAGTTACTAGATAACTATTTTAATACATTAGTATAGATGTTTATCAAATAAATGAAAAGAGAGGTTTAACGTGGCTAGTTTAATAGAAGAATTGATTACTACTTTGCATCAAGAAAATGATGTTTATAAAAAGATGATACCGATTGCGAAAGAAAAATCAGATATAATAGCGAACAATGACCTCTTAGCTTTACAAGAAATTACAGATAAAGAGCAAGTATTTGTAGAAAAAGTCATGGCGCTTGATAAGAAAAGAGAAGAAATTATCGCAAATGTTGGTATTGTTCTTGGCAAGGATGCGAAAACATTAAAGATACAAGATATCATTCAGTTATTAGAGAAACAACCAGAAGAACAAGAGAGACTTTCGGATATTCATACAAATCTTAAAAGAACCATTAATGAATTAATGGAGTTCAATGATCACAACAAATCGTTGATAGAACAATCCCTTGAAATTATAGAGTTTAATATGAACTTTATTCAAAGTACACGGATGTCACCGGGGAATAACTATACAAAATCAGCTGGACAAGCTAACAACGTTTTAACTGAAACAGGTATATTTGACGCGAAACAATAGATAAAGGATGGTGATAGACCGTGGGAAATATTATGACAAGCTTATGGACTGCTGTATCAGGTTTTACAGTAAGTCAGAATGCAATTAATACCACAGCACACAATTTGGTCAATGTTGATACAGAAGGAGCTGTTAGACAACAAGTAATAATCCAGGATTTCCACTATAACAAGATTGGTCAATCGGCATATAGTAGCATGCAAACAGGACTTGGTGCTGCAACACAAGTTGTTCGTCAAGTTAGAGATGAATTCTACGACAATCAATATCGTACAGAATCTGGAAGATTGAGCTATTATGATGCTCAAAAGCAAACAATATTAGAAGTAGAAGATATCATGGGGGAATTAGAAAGTTCTCCATTTCAAGAATCAATTCAAAAACTTTGGAATAATATTCAAGAACTAGTGAAATCACCAGATGATAAGGTGGCTCGTGCATCCCTTGCAAAAAATGCAGAAGCATTTATTCAACGAGCAGAAACGATTTATAGTCAATTAGAAGAATACCAAGTTAATATGAATCAGCAAATCACTGATCAAGTAAGCGAAATCAATGATTTGGGTAAAAAGATTGCACAATTAAATGAACAAATTTCTAGAATTGAATCAGGTGGATTAGAAAGAGCTAATGACTTACGCGATAAGAGAAATCTATACATAGATCAATTGAGTAAGTTAATTGATGTTAAAGCAACAGAGGAATACGATGGTACTGTTACAATTATGGCGGAGAATGTTCAGCTTGTAACAGGTACAACTTCTTATACCATGTCTACTGTACGAGTAGAAGACGGAACAGATATGGTGAAGCCTGTTTGGGATCATATTCAGATAGACGTATTTAATATGTCTAAGGAACCAAGTTATGAATCAGGAACGAATATTGGTTCATTAAAAAGTCTTATCTGGGCAAGAGGAAATAGTTCAGCGAACTATACAGATATTCCTCAAAAAGAAGATTATGCAAACAATGCTGACTACCAAGCTGCTATTGATAAATATAATCTTGAAGTTGAAAGCTCAACTATTCGTACCATACAATCTCAACTTGACACACTAATTCATGGTATTGTTACATCCGTGAATGATATTTTATGTCCTAATGTTGAGATAACACAGGCGGATGGTTCTACCATTAAGGTTCTTTCTCCAGATGCACCAATGGGGATGGATGATAACAAAACACAAGGAACGGAATTATTCTCTCGTAAGAGTACTAGCAGATATGATTATGATAATCCGATATATGTTAAGGCTCAGCAAGATGCTAATGGGGATACCGTATATGTTGTTTGTGATGAAAACGATCCTGATGCAATTAAAACATATGCATACAATGAAGAAGACCCGAATGATAAATATTCTTTATATACATTAGGTGAAATTGAAATTAATAAAGAAGTACTAGCAGATTATTCAAAAATTCCACTAAGCGAAAGTGGTGGTACAGGTGATTATGCATATAATGGAGTAGCAAAAGCATTGTCAGAAATCTGGAATCAACCATTTACAGCGCTTAATCCGAATGTATTAAAGGTTAATACGTTCAACGAATACTATACAGCTATATGGGGAGACCTTGCAACGAAGGGTGAGATGTACAATTCAAGCTCAGAAAACCAGCAAACTATGGTTAATAATATAGCTACAGCAAGACAAAATATAATGGGTATTTCTTCAGATGAAGAGTTATCCAATTTGATTAAATATCAACATGCTTATAATGCATCTGCGAGATATTTTAATGTTATAGATTCTATGCTTGAGCATCTGGTTACAAGATTATAGAGGAGGAAAGTTAAATGGCATCAACTTTTTTTGGCTTAAATATAGGTTTATCTGGTCTCTATGCATACCAGGCTTCAATTAATACTACTTCACATAATATAGCGAATGCAGAAACCACAGGTTATTCGAGACAAACTGTTGTAACGTCTGCTGGTGAGGCAATGCGTGTATACAGCTCATATGGTATGGCGGGTACAGGTGTTGATATTGTTGATATTATTCAACAAAGAAATGCTTACTACGATGTGAAGTATCGTAACAGTGCAGCTCTTTATGGGGAGTATACAACAAAGAATGAATACATGTCACAGATTCAAAACTATTTTAATGAAGTAAATGATGGTGGTTTTACTGATTCATATAATGATTTTTTTAAGTCTTTGAATACCTTGAATAACGATCCATCTAGTTTGGATGTTCGTACTACTGTAGCGAATAATGCTGCTTCGTTAAGTGAATATATGAATTATATGTACACAAGTATGCTAACAGTTCAGGAAGATGCAAACTTCAAATTAAAAATCTAATTGATCGTGTTAACTCATTAGGTGAACAAATTGCTAATGTTACAAAACAAATTAATGCGTTAGAAGTGTCAGGAGTTACTGCTAATGATTTAAGAGATGCAAGAGAGAATCTTGTGGACGAGTTATCTAAGATAGTAAATGTTACAACGGAAGAGAAAGTAACAAAAAGTGATCCGATGGACCCAGGAACAGTTACTTATGAAGTTAGAATTAATGGTCAATTATTAGTTGATACAGCCGTGAGTAAACAATTAGTAGTAGTACCAAGAACAGAAAAAGTAAATGAAACAGACCTTGATGGTTTATATGATGTTACTTGGGAAGATGGACAAGAGTTCTCTTTAAATAACGCTAATTTAAAAGGAGAATTAGCTGCGTTGTTCCAAGTTAGAGACGGTAATAATGCAGAGAATCTTGGTGGTAAAGTTACAACGAATACAGTTAATGGAGTAACGACATTAACATTAACAAAAACAAACTGTGATGATATTACTAAGTTGAATATCCCAGCGGAAGGAAATATTACAATAGCCGGTAAGGATTATAAATATACAGGTTTTACTGTAAATGTTCTTGCAGATGGAAGTTACGAATATAATTTCAATCTAGATGAGCCATTAGCTAATGATATCAAAGATACAGACGATATACGTGGTGAAATTGGTGAAAGCGTTAATTACAAAGGTATTCCTTATTACATGGCTAAATTAAATGAGTTTTCACGTACATTTGCTTCTGTATTTAATAAGATTCATAATCAAGGAACAGATCTGAATGGTGAGTCAGGTTTAGATTACTTCAACTGGACGAGTGAAAAAGGTGCGAAGGATATGCTTGAAGAGTTCACTTCGTTTAGCTCAGACGGTTCAGCGGTAGCGGCAGATGGAACTATAGGAGTATCTTACTATAAATTAACTGCATTCAATATGACAATTACATCTGAAATCTCAAGTGACCCTAAGAAATTTGCTGCATCTACTGGAGACATCACACAGGGTGTTGAGAATAAAGATAATTTAAACAAATTATTAACAATAGAAAATGATAAAAGTCTATTCAAGGCAGGTACACCAGCACAATTTTATGATACTTTAGTTGCTGAAATTGGGGTAGATGCTTCAAAGTATGAAACATTTGCAAAAAGTCAAGAGAGTATTATGAACTCAATAACAAACCAAAGATTATCAGAGTCTGGCGTTGATATTGATGAAGAAGCGATGAACCTAGTTAAATATCAGAATGCATATAACCTGTCTGCTAAAGTGATACAAATTATGAATGAAATTTACGATAAATTAATTAACGGAACAGGCATATAACTAGCTGGAGGTGAATAACAAATGCGAATAACAAACCAAATGTTAACCAACAACATGATGAGTAACATCAATAAGAATAAATATAATCTAAATAAATACGATGAACAGTATTCAACTGGTAAGAAAATTCAAAGACCATCTGATGACCCTATTGTTGCTGTCAGAGCATTGAAGTTAAGAACCAACTTAGTTCAATTAAATCAGTATGCAGATAAAAATATTCCAGATGCTTTGGCTTGGATGGACGTATCGGAAAGTGCCTTAAAAAACGTGAATCAGTTGTTAACAGATATGAATACGTATTGTGTAGACGGTTCGAATGATGATTTAACAGTTGAAGATCGCTATAGTTTTATTCATAGCTTTTTAGAATTAAAAACACAGATTTATCAAGAAGGTAATTCAAACTATGTTGGTAGATATGTATTTACTGGATATAAGACAGATCAAAGCTTAACTTACAGTTCAGCTGATGAACTAGATAGACAGAAGTATAATATTACACAAGATTTTGACAGTACTGACTTAGAGAGTATTACAAAAGTAATAGGTTCCTATAGCGTTCCTACTGATACCACAAATATAACAGCTGGTGCATATGCCGATGCACCAACAACAATTGATGCATACCGCTTACAATTAGGTTATGGTTCACTAGGAGAAGCAGATGAGATATCTTGTCAGCTAAGCTATACGAAAGCAGATGGAACCAAAGAAACAATTAAAGGTTTTGCAGATGGAGATGCAAATGCACCGAATCCGAATCCAAATAAGATTATGAATTCAACAGATGAAGGTGCATATGAAGTTGGTGATGATGAAGTACATTTCCTTGCTGATACAGGGGAAGTTATTTTGGGAAAGAATGTATATAATACTCTAAAAAACTCATCTGATATTTCTGTAAATTATGATAAATTACAGTTCTCAGAAGGTGATTTGCGACCAGAGAATTTCTTTAATTGTTCAACTTATAAACTAGATGATAATGGAAATCGTATGACTGATGCAAATGGGAATTACCAAACGGATGTAGTATACGAAGTAGAAGATCAAAAGATAGAATACGAAATTAATTTTGGACAAAATATTGCTGTTAACGTGCAAGCAAAAGATGCTTTTTCCCATGATATCGGACGAGTTATAGACGGTTTGAAATCATTAGCTGATGATGTAACTGCAACAGAGAAGAAGATTGAAGAAGCTAAAAAGCTTCGAGAGGACGGAAATAATTCAGACGAAACAAATGAAGCATTAGATAAATTGCTTGAGCAGTTAAATACAGAACTAGTACTAAAAAATAGTGCCTTACAAAAAGGCTTTTCATCTGCAATTACAAGCACGCAAGAACAGCAGGAAAAATTAAATATTGCAATTGCTGATTTAGGAAGTCGTTATAGTCGTGTTGAATTGACAGAATCACGTTTGGAAAACCAAAAGACAGACTTTACAGATTTGTTATCTTCTAATGAAGATGTTGATATTGCAGAAACCTATATCAACTTAACAATGGCTCAGATGGTTTACAATTGTTCATTATCTGCTGCATCAAAAGCTGTTTCAAATACATTATTAGATTTTATCTAAGTTATTGAATATAAGTAAAAGAAATGTAAGAGTGGTTAAAAGAATAGACTTTGGCCACTCTTTATTTGAAAGGAGCGTTAAAATGCTAATAAATACAAGATGTTTTGGAGAAATTAATCTTGATGAGAATAAAATTATAACCTTTGAAAGTGGTCTCATGGGATTTGAACAATACAAAAGATTTACAATTTTATATAATATCGAGGATGAGAAATCTAAGATTTCATGGTTACAAAGTGTGGAAGAACCAAGTTTGGCTTTGCCAATCGTTACACCAGGTATCGTAAAGGAAGATTACAATCCTACGGTAGAAGATGAAGTACTAAAACCACTAGGGGAATTAACAGACGATAATTTAATTGTGTTCTTAGCATTAACAGTACCTAGCGATATCAAGAAAACAACTGCAAATCTTAAGGCGCCAATTATTATTAATGGAGATACAAGAAAAGGCTGCCAGATTATCGTAGAAAATGCAGATTATGTAGTTAAATATAATGTATACGAAAACATGAAAGAACGAAAAAAAATTAAGGGGGTTGAATAGATGCTAGCCCTATCTCGTAAAGTAGGAGAATCCATTGTTATTAACAACGATATTGAGGTTACCATATTAGAAATAAAAGGTGACCAGGTAAAGCTTGGAATCGCTGCTCCTAAGAGCGTACCAATTTACCGGAAAGAAATTTATCTTCAGATTCAGGAATCTAATAAAGAAGCAGCAAAGAGCGTAACTGGTGTTGAAGATTTATCTAAACTTTTTGACTAAATCAAGTACAATTTTTTCTTAAGGCTAAACATTTAGAGATTAAATGCCGATAGATTTTATAAAGATTATTTTTAATTAATTAGTAGCATTAAAATGCACACGGAGGTGTATGGTATGGAAATTAACGGAATAATAACAGGTTCTCAGGGAGTAAATAATGCTTCAAGCATAATTTCTGAGCCAGTAGAAGTAGAAAGTGTGAGTGTTCAAACAACTGAAAATAGCGATGGACAAAATGCACAAGCAGTCAGTACAACAACTGAGAACCAACAACTAACAGAGGAACAATTAGATAAGAAACTTAATGATACTATCAGTATGGCAAATAATAGACTAAAACAATCTAATCCACTAACTAGATGTGAATTTACTTATCATGAAGAGTCAAATCGTGTATCAATTAAGTTAATTGATAAAGATACTGATAAGGTAATAAAAGAAATTCCACCAGAGAAGAAAATAAAAATGATTGAAAAATTGTGGGAGATTGCGGGCTTAATTGTTGATGAAAAACTATAAGGAGGCGATAATCTATGGGAATTAGATTGACAGGATTGACATCTGGTTTGGATACTGAATCTATAGTAGAAGCCATGATGGAAGCGCATCGTACCAAATTAACTAAAATTGAAAACAAGAAGACTGTATTAGAGTGGAAGCAAGATAAATGGAAAGATCTTAATACAAAGTTATATAAGTTGTATCAAGAACAGACTTCAAAATTACGTCTAACTTCTAACTATAATACGAAAAAGGTTTCATCTGCGGATGAATCAGTTGTTAAAGTTACAGCTGATAAGAATGCTACGCAAGGAACGCATGCAATTGCAATTAAACAATTGGCAAGTTCTCAGTATGTTACTGGTTCTAAATTAGGAACGAATGGTGATGGTAAAGATATCAATGGAAATACTATAAAAACTAGTACAAAACTAACAGATTTGGGAATGGAAGAAGGTACAAGAATTACAATTACCGCTGCTGGTGGTACTAAGGAATTAGAAGTTACCTCATCTACTTCATTAAATGATTACTTGAAGGCATGCAATAGTGTAGGATTAAATGCTAGTTACGATGAAAAGCAAAAAAGATTATTTTTATCATCTGCTAAAAGTGGTGCAGATCAGGAATTTTCAATCGAGATGAAGACATATGGTTCCACAGGCCAATATACATCAAAAGCAAATGTTTTGAATAATGTAAATGACTCAGATAAATCCGCTGTCTCTTCTGCGTTTAGTACAATTGAATCAAATATGTCAAAGTTAGGTAGCGTTTCTGATAGACAGACATTTATGAATAGTGTATTTAGTAGTACGCCTATAACAGAAAGTGATATTGACGCTTCTTCTGACTCTGATGAAGTAAAGCAAGCAAAGAAAAATATTTTAGCAGCAGCTACTACTATTAAGAATGCAGTAGAAGCAAAGGCTCAAACGGATGCTAATACGACTGTAAAAAATAGAGTTACAGAGGAATTAAGTGCACAGTTATCCGATTCAATCAAAGATGCAATTAATGGAAACTCTGGTGTATATACAACTACTATAGATGGTACGGAATATACAGTTAATTTACCTAAATATGATGATGCAGTAGCAGAAAAAACTGCTTTAATCCAAGATAAGTATTTGAATGAATTAAAGGCAGAAATGAATGAAGCAGCTGGAACTGAATTAGATTTTAGTGAAGGAACAGATGCATATAATGAATTAATGCAAAAATATAATGATACTGTTGATAATGCTGTAAGTATTGAATTACCTGATATGATGGAAGAGTTCATGCAAACAGAAGTAGAAAAAGCATTAGCATCTACATCGATGAAAAAATTACTAAATAAAAATGTAGAAACAGAGATGAATACTCAATCTGTTAAAGATGAATGTAATGCTTTGACGGCAACAAATAGTGCAAGCGCTCTTACAGATACTTTAACTAATATGAATACTTTCGTTAGTGGTGAGGCAGCTACAACTAATACGGCAGCATTAGATAAATTAGGACTTGGGTCATCTGCGGTTACAGTAGCGGCAGCGGATTGTATTGTAGAGTACAACGGTGCAGAACTAACAAGTTCATCCAATTCTATAAATGTTAATGGATTGACTTTTGAAGCTATTAGTATCTCGGCAAAAGATAGTGATGGAAATTATAAATCAACCTCAGTTACAGTAACAAAAGATACTCAGGGCATGTATGATATGGTGAAAAATTTCATAACAGAATATAATTCAGTTTTAAAAGAAATGAACACCTTATATTACGCAGATTCTGCAAGAGGATATGATCCTCTAACAGATGAAGAAAAAGAAGCTATGACAGATGAGCAGATTGAGCTGTGGGAAAATAAAATTAAAGATGCATCTCTTAGAAGAGATACAACGCTTGGTGGTATATCAACTGTTATGAAACAAGCTATGTCCTCTACTGTTGAAGTTGATGGTAAGAAATACTCTTTATCAAGCTTTGGTATCATGACCTCAAAAGATTATACAGAAAAAGGATTGCTACATATCTATGGTGATCAAGATGACGCTACTTATTCTGATAAAGATGATAAGTTAATGAAAGCAATCGAAGAAGATCCAGATTTGGTAGCAAAGGTTATGTCTAAAATTGTAGATAATTTGCATGATTCCTTAATGGATAAGATGAGTAAGACATCGTTAAGTAGTGCATTAACATTCTATAATGATAAGCAAATAGATAAGCAACTTACTCAATATAAAAAAGACATTGCAACAATGGAAGATAAATTAAAAGACAAAGAAAATGCTTACTATAAGCAATTCACAGCAATGGAAACAGCGTTATCTAAATTGCAATCTCAAACCAGTTCGTTATCAGGCTTGTTAGGTACTAATTAATTTGTTATAATGTAGATACACTTATAGTACTAGAACAGTTTTTATACTGGTGTATCAATTGGATAAGGTTACCGAGTTCTACAGTGTTTAGAATTGGTAACCTTTCTTGATAAGTACACCAAATTAAGGAGGAAGTTATTATGGCATTTAATTATGCTGCTGCTTATCAGAATAATAAAGTACAGACTGCATCAAAAGGAGAGCTAACACTTATGTTATATGATGCAGGCATCAAATTTGTTAATAAAGCAATTATTGCAATAGAAAAGAACGATATACAAGGGGCAAATGATAATATTATTAAAGCTGAAAATGTTATTATGGAGTTCCGTTCTACTTTAGACCATAAATATCCAGTGGCAAAAGACTTTGACATTGTTTATGATTATATGTAT
Source organism: Anaerosporobacter sp. (assembly GCF_965301125.1). Lineage (NCBI taxonomy): Bacteria > Bacillati > Bacillota > Clostridia > Lachnospirales > Lachnospiraceae > Anaerosporobacter > Anaerosporobacter sp. Next base: position 26,448 of record NZ_CBDLAM010000017.1, read on the forward strand.
CGCAAACTTATTGAAGCTAATATTAAAAAGGATAAGGAAATTCTAGAAGCTGTATTAGTTGACTTTAAAGAAATGCGAGAAATATGGCAAGAAGTTATGAAGCAAAGTAAACAACAAGTGAGACAACAAGTAAAATAAATAAATACCACGGTTACTTATAAGTTTAATTGAAAAGTATAAGAGGTGCTAATTTGGATAATAATTCAACATATATTCAGGTGATGATTCAATCATTAAATAGAAAAAAAGAAGTTTTAGAAAAAATTATTGAATGTACACAAGATCAAGAGCTTGTACTTAGAGAAGAAGAAGTAGATCTTGATCGATTTGGTGATTTGATTGATGAAAAGCAAAAGTGGATAGAGCAATTGAATTTGCTTGATACAGGATTCGAAAAGTTATTTGAGCGAGTAAAGGAAGAGATTCAGATACATAGAGACCAGTATCAAGTAGAGATTAAGCAGATGCAAGGATTGATAAAAGAATTAACGGATTTAGGTGTAGTACTTCAAACAAGTGAGCTACGAAATAAAGCACGTTTTGAACAATATAGTGCTAATAAAAAGAAAGAAATACGTGCGTTTAAGATGAATAATGCAGGTGCTTCTAGATATTATCAAAATATGGCGAATCAACATCAAGGTCAATCGTATTTTCTTGACAAAAAAAAATAAATTTTTTTAGTTTTTAATGTTAAGTTTTGTAGTAATTAGGTCGATAAATAAAGTGTAAAGGAAATTAGCAATAATTACTTTGGGAGCGTACGGCTTAAACTAATTATCGCTTTTTTCTATAAATTAAAATTTATAAGCAGCATGGATGCTGCTGGAAATTCAAGGAGGAAAACAATATGATAGTACAACATAATATGACAGCTGCTAACACTAGCAGACAATTAGGAATCACTACTACAAATTTATCAAAATCAGCTGAAAAATTATCTTCAGGTTATAGAATCAACCGTGCAGGAGATGACGCTGCTGGTCTTTCTATCTCTGAAAAGATGAGAGGACAAATCAGAGGTTTAGAGCAAGGCTCTACAAACGCTCAAGATGGTATCTCATTAATCCAAACAGCTGAAGGTGCTTTAAATGAAACTCACTCAATTATCCAAAGAATGAGAGAGTTAACAGTTCAAGCAGCTAACGATACTAACGCTTCTGAAGATAGAGATGCTATCTCAAAAGAGTTAACACAATTAACTACAGAAGTTTCTCGTATCGCTAATGAAACTGAATTCAATACTAAGAAGCTTCTTAATACAACAGCATCTTTCAATTTCCAAGTTGGTGCTAACAATGGTCAAAAAATTGATGTTAGCATGAAAGTAATGACTGCTACAGCTTTAAAGATTGCTTCAGCAGCTAGTAATGTATCTTCTTATGGTAAAGCAACTGCTTACCTTGATACACTTGATGCAGCTTTAAAATCAGTTTCAGATTTCAGATCAGATCTTGGTGCTGTTCAAAACAGATTAGAGCACACAATTGCTAATGCTGATAACACTGCTGAGAACTTACAATCAGCTGAATCACGTATCCGTGACGTTAACATGGCAGATGAAATGGTTAAATACTCTAAGAACAACATTCTTCAACAAGCAGCTCAATCAATGCTTGCTCAAGCTAACCAATCTACACAAGGTGTATTATCTATTATTGGTTAATCTTGGCGTTCTTAGTGAAAGGGGGTTGGCATTTTGCCAGCCTCTTTTGTTTATTTATAATAGAAATTCAACATTACTGAATACGTATCTTAGTTCGTAAAAATAGGAGCAGGACATGAAAAGAAATATAAAGAATAATTTAATAAACTGTATAAGTTGTACGGAACAGATGAACATTTATTTTTATCAACAAAATCGTGATGCCGGTTATCAAGTACTTAATGATGTATTAGGATCTTTAATGAATGTAATGGAAGAATTAACGTATTTAAGGAATACTAATGAAATTGAAATTGATATTAATATAATTAATAAAATGCTTGAATCAGCTTTACAAGCGCTTGAGAGTCAAGATACTGTGCTCTTTGCAGATATTATGCAATTTGAAATAGTAGATTTATTAAAGGATATAAACAGTGGGTTATAGAAAATAGGATGGTAAATAGAATATTACAAAATAGAATGTGAGTGACGTTTTACTTTGTAATATTCTATTTATTAACTGAAAGGTGAAAACTTTATGGATACTTATGAAAAGAATTTAGAAGCATTAGAAAAAGATGCTTTATATCTATATTCCAATATGGAGTATGTTAATTTTGAAAACAATGCCTCAGATGATTTCATTATTTCTGAAGCACTAAATAGAGAGTTGATTACGTCAATTCAAACGAAAGATAACTTAATAAGATTGAATAGTCTTTATAATCCAAGCAATGAAGCTAGTTGTTGGGCTGATCAATACTCGATTTTAAATAGTAATTGTACACAAAGAACATTTTTCGTGTTTGGTTTAGGGAATGGCTATTTTGTGCGTGAGTTATTAAAGGTTATTAGAGAAACAGAATGTGTTGTCGTATATGAACCTAATTATGGAATGTTTATGAATACATTAAAGTATTATGATATTACTGATATTATTGGAAACCCTAATGTATTTCTTGTTGTAGATCAAATTAATTATATGGATTTAGAAAAAGTATTAAGCAGACATCAATTCAGCATTATGTTTGGCCAATTTACTATAGTTTCAATACCGTATTACAGTGATTTATATAGAGAAAAAATGTCTTGGTTTTTTAGTGTGTATCAGAATGTTTATATTTCATCAATTGTTGATTCTAATACTGCGGTTTTTCATGGGGAAAAATGGGCTGATGCTGAGATCGAAAATATTATTCCTACACTAGAAGGGGATTTTATAGAGGAGTACAAGGGAATATTACCCAATGATATACCTGTAATAATTGTAGCTTCTGGTCCGTCATTAAGTAAAAATGTATCAATGATAAGAAAAGCAAAAGGAAAAGCGTTAATATTAGCAGTAGATTCATCTGTAAAATACTTGGAGAAACATGCAATACAACCTGATTTTATCGTGACTTTAGATGTTAAAAAATCCGTTACCCATTTCCAAAATTCCATTGCTATAGAAACTCCGATGATTGCCAGTACTGCGTCTAATCCTAATGTTCTGAATATGAATAAAGCAAAAAAGATTTTCTTTGAAGATAATTTAAATTTGAAAAAATTTAAAGGAATAGATACCAAAAAAATGAGCATTGCAGGTGCGGGTTCTGTCGCAACAGCAGCATTTGAAATTGCTGCATATATGGGTGCTAAGACTATTATATTAGTAGGTCAAGATTTGGCGTTTGACGGTAATTCTTCTCATGCTATGGGTGAACGTAGACAGGATAACATCTCCAGGGAATATATAGAACTGGTTGAAGGAAATGATGGAAGTTTATTAAAGACAAGATTTGATTGGTATACATACTTATGTTGGTATAATGAAAGAGTTAAAAGATTCGAAGGTAAGGTAGTAAATGCCACAGAAGGTGGAGCTAAAATAGAAGGAACAGAAATTACCACACTAGATGATGCTATCAATAAGTATTGTATAAGTCAAATAGATATGAGCATATTTAAGATAAACGATACTACTGTTTATGAGAAAGTGTTAGACAAAAGACTTGCTGTGGAGATAGTAGATAATTTAAAAAACGAATTTAAAGAAGTAGATAAGTATGTTGATGAGGCATTATTACTTATTGAAAAATTACTTAAAGAAAACGTTAATAATGTAATTGAATCCAATAGTATGATAAGGAATAGTAAAAGATTATCGGAAATTAACGGACTTATAAGTAATAAAGATATAAATTCTCTGCTAGAAAAATACACTTATGTTACAACTATGAATGAATATAAGGACTTGTTTGTACGTTTTAAAGATCGACAGAAAAATAGAGAACACGTTTATCTAAAGTCAAAGAAAGTATATCAGGCTATGAAAGAGGCAATAGAAATTTTAGTAAATAAATTGAATGATATAGTAGCATTAGCTGAAGAGTAGATTTTGCAGGAGGATTAGAAGTGCTAAAAAAGCTGAGTGAAATATTAGTAGTTAATTCATTATTAATGGAACTGATTGATAATGTTGTAGGGTACTTTAGAAAACAAAATTATGATAGAGGTCTTCGGAAATTTAATTTAATAATTAATAATCTTGAAAAAGTACTATTATTGTATGATCAAACTATAGTGAAACTATCTAATTATGAATTGGATTACAGCAAGGAATCATTAATGAATATCTTGCCTGAAATATTACAGGCTCAGGAAGATAGGGATTATATTTTGGTATCAGATTTATTAGAAATGCGTTTGCGTCCATTTATTAGCAAACTGCAGGAATGGATTATGACAGATTTAGATTTTATTCCACCTAATATTAATGAAGAAGAAAATCTTCAAATTATCCGTAATAATGATGAAGAATTATATAAGGAAGTACAAAAGGAATATAAGGGTAACATAGGGTTTCAATGTGAATTTACATCAAGTGGATTATCTACAGTAAAGTGTTTCTGTGATGGAAAGGAATTTTATCTTCATAGTAACAATAATCCTCAGCAAGAAGCTAGTGTACTTGCAGATAGTTGGTATACAGAAGAAAAACATAAGTATATTGTCTATGGTTTAGGGTTAGGATATCATATATGCCAATTGTGTGAGCAGGATAGTTATATACAGCTAGATGTTTATGAATCGAATCTTGCTATTTTACAAATGGCTACGGTATATGGTGTGTTAGGAAGATGCTTAGCAAGCGGTCAAGTGCGTATTCATTATGATCCTAAATTCAAAAAACTATCTGATACACTTTCCAAGTTGGATGAAGATACAGAATTTGTTATACATGCTCCTTCACAAAGATTAATAGAAGAGCAACAAATCCGTGATCGAATAGAAGAGTATTTACTACATTATCAGTCAATAAAGAATCAAAAAGGAATAATGAAGGGAAATTTCCGTTCTAATATCAAGAATTATGATGCTAGTGTAGACGAGTTAAATTCAATCTGGAAGGACAAGTATATATATATTATAGCAGCGGGTCCTTCTTTAGATAAGAATTATCAACAACTAAGAAAAGTAGGCGAGAATGGAATTATCTTGGCAACAAGTACTGTATATAGAAAATTAATGGCTGCAGGTATCCGTCCAGATTACGTAATTGTATCTGATGGTAATGCGAGAATAATCCGTCAAATTGATGGAGTGCAACAGGAAACTGTACCAATGTTAATTCTTTCTACTGCGTATAAAGAATTTGCAAAGTTATACAAGGGGAAAAAATATTTAGTTTGTCAAGATGGATTTACAATGGCAGAGGAGTTTGCTAAGGAAATGGGCTATCATTTGTATCAAACGGGAGGCAGTGTATCTACAGTTGCTTTAGATGTAGCTATATCACTTGGAGCAAAAAGAGTCATATTTGTTGGACTTGATTTAGCTTATCCAGATAACTTAGTACATGCAGAGGGAACATCAAGAAGACATCTTGTTGATGACGATGATGGTTTAAAAACTGTAAAGGATATTGATGGGAATTATATCAAGACAAATAAACATCTTGATATGTATCGTAGATGGATTGAAGAAAGAATTGATACAGCAGATTCTAATATTGAATTTATCGATGCTACAGAAGGTGGGGTATTTATTAATGGTACCTGCATAATGAAGTTAGAAGACGTAGTATAGTGTTATATAAATTAAGTTGATTTATATAAAATTGATGTATATAAAATACAGTAGGGTGACAAAGGAGGAATGAAAGTGAATATACTTGCGGTAATACCAGCAAGAGCTGGATCAAAAAGTGTACCACATAAAAATATACGATTAATTAATGATAAGCCAATGCTAGCATATTCCATTGAGCATGCATTGCAATCGAAATTGATTAATCGAGTTATTGTTAGTACAGATAGTGAAGAGTATGCAAAGATTGCAAGAGATTATGGTGCAGAAACGCCTTTTATCCGTCCATCGGAGATTGCGCAGGATACATCTCTTGATATTGATGTATTTTATCATTGTCTTACTTATCTGAAAGAAATTGAAGGCTATGAGGCTGATATTGTAGTACAATTACGTCCTACATATCCAATAAGAAACCCAAAAGACATTGATAATATGATTATGCTTTTACAGCAGAATCTACAGGCAGACTCTGTTCGAAGTATGGCATTGGCATCAGAAATTCCATATAAGATGTGGAAAAAAGGTGAGGATGGAATGATTCTCCCTATTGTGACAGATATACCAGAATGTTATAATATGCCTCGTCAAGGATTACCTACAGCCTATTATCAAAATGCATGTATTGATGTTGTACGAGGGAATGTTATATTAGAACAACATTCTATGTCTGGTAAAACGATATTAGGTTATGAAATGAAAGATAACTATGATATTGATACAGAGAAAGAATTCCAACGTGCTAAGGATCAACTTAGAATAACAAATGGAGGGAAACGTTTTGTATTCGATATTGATGGAGTAATTGCAAAATTAGAGCCTAATAATAATTATAATCTATCAGAAGCAAATTCAGCTATGATTGAGGTAGTGAATAAACTATATGACATGGGAAATGAAATCATCTTATTTACAGCAAGAGGATATGTAACTGGAACAGATTGGTCTGAAGTTACAAAAAGTCAATTGTCAAAATGGGGAGTAAAGTATCATGAACTTCATTTTGGTAAGCCAAATGCCGATTATTATATTGATGATAAATTTATAGATATGAATGTACTGTTAGAAATGTTACTCATTAAATAATGTATCTGATGATATTTTAAATTTTTAATGAACGAGAGGAGAAGATATTATGGAAAAGCAAAAGCATATATTTGACGATTTATTTATATTTGAGATGGCTAATAGTCATCAGGGAAGTGTAGAGCATGGTATTGATATTATCCATGCTATGGGTAAGATCGCGCGTAAACATAATATTAAGGCGGCAGTAAAATTACAATATAGAAATTTGGATACATTTATTCATCCTGAATATAAAGATAGAAAAGATGTAAATCATATACCAAGATTTATGAGTACACGTCTTACATATGAACAATTCTCACAATTAGTTGAGGCTATCCGTGAGGAAGGCATGATTACAATGTCTACTCCTTTCGATGAGGACAGTGTGGGCTGGTGTATGGACCAAGGTATTGATATTATTAAAGTTGCTAGTTGTAGCGCTCTTGACTGGCCACTTCTTACAGAAGTTGCAAAAACACAAAAGCCAATTATTATCTCAACTGGTGGAAAGACTCTTTCTGATATTGATAAATTATATAATTTCTTCACACATAAAGGCTGTGAATTCGCATTCTTACACTGTGTAGCAGAATATCCAGCACCAATGGAAAGATTACAGTTAGATTTTATTGACCGTATGAGTCGTCGTTATCCAGAAGTAACGATTGGATATTCTGGACATGAGAATCCAGATGATAATACAGTACCAATGTTAGCAGTAGGTAAGGGAGCAAGAATCTTAGAAAGACATGTTGGTTTACCAACAGATACCATTACTCTTAATGCTTATTCCATGAATCCAGAACAAGCGGAACGCTGGGTACAGGCAGCTTTAAATGCTAAAATGATGTGTACAACTAAGAAAGAAAATGATAAATATGTTAGTCAGGAAGAGATTGATTCTTTGAATTCATTAATGCGTGGCGTATATGTGAATAAACCTATCAAAGCGGGTCAAGAGATTCATGGAGAAGATGTATTTTTTGCAATGCCTTGCCATGACAAACAGATGAACAGCGGTGAATTTTATGATGGTGTTATTGCTAGTAAAGACTACGAAGTAAACGAAGAAGTCCGTGAGAAGAAGAAAATAACAGAAATCTCTCAGGTTAGAAGTGTTATTCATGACGCAAAAGGTATGCTTTATGAGGCAGGGATTGCATTAGGAGATGATTTTGAGGTGGAACTATCACACCATTTTGGAATGCAACATTTTAGACAAATAGGTGCAATTATCATAAGTATTATCAATAGAGAGTATTGCAAAAAATTGTTAATTGTATTACCAGGGCAAAAACACCCAGTACATGCACATAAAGTGAAAGAAGAGACATTCCAGTTACTATACGGTGATTTACTAGTTAATATCGAAGGTAAAGAAAGACATATGAAGCCGGGAGATATTCAAACTGTTTTACGTGGTGTGAAGCATTCCTTTACTTCAACAAAGGGAGCAATATTCGAAGAAGTTTCCACAACTCATATAAAAAGTGACTCTTATTATGAGGATCCTAGAATCAGTAAGTTGGATCCAATTGAGAGAAAAACATTCTTGAAAAAATGGTAGATTTGGTGATAGGTTAAACTTACTCGTTGTAAATAAAAGTTATGGTAGATATAAGTTTTTAGCAAAGAGTATTTAATGAGTGGAGGTAAAATGAAGAAAATTTCAGAGCATTTCAAATATTGGGGACAACTTTTTTTAATTCCAATCTATATGCTTTCTTTTCTTATGCCACGAGATAAAAAGATATGGGTACTAGGAAGTACGTTTGGCAAGCGATTTGCAGACAACCCACGATATTTTTATTTATATCTTCATCAATTTCAAAGTGATAAGGTAAAAGCAATATGGATCAGTAAAAATAAAGATGTAGTAGATTTATTAAATGCAAATGGATATACAGCATATTATTTTAAATCATTAAATGGAATATGGTATGCTTTACGTGCGAAGGTATACTTATATGATAATTATTCAAAGGATATAAATTTTTGGCTTTCAGGTGGAGCTGTAAAAGTAAATATGTGGCACGGGATTCCTTTGAAAAAAATACAAATGGATAATACCTTTGATAAGGTGAGACATCCTGATAATAAGTGGCTTAAGATAAAGAATTTTCCTCGAAGAATGTCTGATGAAAAACCTTCACATTATGTATTAACTACATCAGAATACTTAACCAAGATATTTAAATCAGCGTTTAATACGAACCATGTATTAGTATCAGGATATCCTAGAAATGATGTTTTGTGTAGTAAACTAATAGATAATGTTTTACTTCCAGAAGAAAGAAAATCACTTGAATTAATACAAATTTCTAAGTGCAAAACGATTCTTCTTTATATGCCGACATTTCGTGATAGCGAAGAGCTGTTTTTTGAAATAATAAAAGAAGATGATTTGAAGGAATATTTGAAAAGCAATAATATATTATTATGTGTAAAATTACATCCCAAATCAAAGATATATAAAGATTTTTGCAAACTGAGTGGAGAAAATATTCAAATTATTAATCCTAGCATAGATCCGTATATATTATTACATCTAGCAGATGCTTTAATTACCGACTATTCATCCATATATTTTGACTATTTATTATTAGATAGACCTATAATATTTTTTAATTATGATATGCAAGAATATTTATCTAATACACGTGAATTATATTTTGATTATGATAAATTTACACCAGG
>NZ_CBDLAM010000018.1:0-13574 GCF_965301125.1 Anaerosporobacter sp.
ACTGGCTGTTAGGTACTTTAACCATAAACATATTGTAGTAGAAAGGGAAATAAAAACATGGTAGATGAAAGAATTAAAACACTAGCAAAAAATCTCGTTAATTATTCAATGAAAGTCAAAAAAGGTGATAACGTATATATTCATTACACAGGACCTGCTACTCAGACGTTAGCGAAGCAATTAATTAAGGAAGTGTATGCTGCTGGGGGAAATCCATTCCCTCACTACACAGATCCTATTGTAGAAAGAGAAATGCTTCTTAACTGTACAGAAGAGCAGTTAAAGGTTATGGCAGAGATAGATGCAGCTGAAATGTCTAAGATGGATTGTTATGTTGGCGTTCGTGGTAGTGACAATGTAACAGAGTATTCTGATGTCCCAGCTGATAAGATGAAGTTATACTCAAGTTTATATTCTACACCAGTACACCATAATGTTCGTGTACCAAAAACACGTTGGGTTGTTCTTCGTTATCCCAATGCTTCTATGGCACAGTTAGCTAACATGAGTACTGAAAAATTCGAAGACTTTTATTTTGATGTTTGTAACTTGGATTATTCTAAGATGGGAAAAGCAATGGAGAATCTAGTGGAATATCTAAATCGTACAGATAAAGTGCATATTGTTGGACCAGGAACAGATCTTACATTCTCTATAAAAGACATTCCATCAATCCCATGTGCAGGTTCTGCTAATATCCCAGATGGTGAAGTATTCACAGCACCAGTTAAGGATTCTATCAATGGGACATTACAATACAATACACCAGCGGTATATCAAGGATATACATTTGAGAATATTAAATTAACATTCAAAGATGGTAAGATAATCGAGGCTACTGCTAATGATACAGAAAGAATTAATGAAGTATTTGACACAGATGAAGGTGCTCGTTATGTAGGTGAGTTTGCAATTGGAGTAAACCCATATGTAGTAACTCCAATGAAAGATACTTTATTTGATGAAAAGATTAAGGGATCATTCCACTTCACACCAGGTAACTGTTATGATGATGCTCCTAACGGAAATCATTCTTCTATTCACTGGGATCTTGTTTGTATTCAAACTCCTGAGTATGGTGGAGGAGAGATGTATTTTGATGACGTATTAGTTCGTAAAGATGGACGCTTTGTTGTGAAAGAATTAGAGTGTTTAAATCCTGAGAATCTTAAATAAAAGAAAGGACGGTATAGGTATGAAACGTGTATTTTTAATAGTTTTAGATAGTTTTGGCATTGGGGAAATGCCAGATGCAGCAAATTATGGAGATGAAGGAAGCAACACAGTAAAGGCAGCTTCTACAAGTAGGAATTTTCGTATGCCTAATATGAAAAAGCTTGGTTTCTTCAACATTGATGGTGTTGAAATTGAAAGACCAGAAGAAGACTGGGCAAAGGAAACAATTACGCCAGTTGGAGCATATGCTCGTATGACAGAGAGCTCCAAGGGAAAAGATACAACAATTGGACATTGGGAAATTGCTGGTATTATTTCTGAAAAACCACTTCCAACATTTCCAGAAGGATTTCCTAAGGAATTACTTGATAAATTCGAAGAACGTACAGGAAGAAAGGTTATCTGTAACAAACCCTATTCAGGTACAGATGTAATCCGCGATTATGGTGAAGAGCACATGAAAACTGGTGCATTAATAGTTTATACATCAGCAGATAGCGTATTCCAAATAGCAGCACATGAATCAATTGTACCAATTGAACAACTATATGAATATTGCGAAATCGCAAGAGAACTTTGTGAAGGGGAATATGGAGTAGGACGTGTTATTGCTAGACCTTTTGAAGGAGAAGCGCCAAACTTCAAACGTACTTCAAGACGTCATGATTATTCCTTAGTACCACCAAAAACAACAATGCTTGATCAGTTAATAGAAGCTGGTTTAGATGTATTAGCAGTAGGTAAAATCAATGATATTTTTGCTGGTAAAGGTATTAGAGAGATGGTGCGTACAGCCAACAATGAAGAAGGAATTGAACGTACCCTTGAATATATGAAACGTGATTTTAATGGCTTATGTTTTACTAACTTAGTCGATTTTGATATGGTATATGGTCATAGAAACGATGTAGAAGGTTATGCAAAAGCGCTTACTTACTTCGATGAGAGATTACCAGAGATATTAGCAGAATTAAAAGAAGATGATATTCTAATGATTACTGCTGATCATGGTTGTGACCCTATAACACCATCTACAGATCATTCTCGTGAATATACACCATTTGTAATCTACGGAGATAAGATTAAGAAGAATATCAATCTTGGAACAAGAGATACTTTTGCTGACATTGCAGCAACAATCTTAGACTATTTTGATGTGGATTCCAAGGTAGCAGGAAAATCTGTATTATCAGATATTATATAGTAAAGCAGTTTCATTGATAAAGACGATGAAATGTAGTATACTTTAAGTCCAATTTATTTTAATTTAGTTTAATTAGGAGGTATTTATTATGGCAACACCACATAATGCAGCAAAGCCAGGTGACATCGCAAAGACAGTATTAATGCCAGGAGATCCATTAAGAGCAAAATATATTGCAGAGAATTTTTTAGAAGACGTTGTATGTTTTAATACTGTACGTAACATGTTTGGTTATACAGGAACTTATAAAGGAAAGAGAGTATCCGTTATGGGCGGTGGAATGGGTATGCCATCAATCGGTATCTACTCATATGAACTATATCATTTTTATGATGTAGAAAGTATCATTCGTATTGGTTCTGCAGGTGGTATCGGAGATGATATCAAAGTTCGTGACGTAATAATTGGTATGGGTGCTTCAACAGACTCTAACTATGCAGAACAATATAAACTACCTGGAACATTTGCTCCACTTGCAGATTTCTCACTTCTTCGTAAAGCAGTTGAAGTTGCAGAAGAGAAGAACATCAAAGTTGTTGTTGGTAACATCTTATCATCAGATCACTTTTACAATGATTATGAAAAGACAAATGAATTATGGAAAAAGATGAATGTTACAGCAGTAGAGATGGAAGCAGCGGCTCTTTACATGATTGCAGCTAGAGCTAAGAAGAAAGCGTTATGTATTCTTACAGTATCTGACCATGTATTCACTGGTGAGTCTCTTCCTGCGGAGGAAAGACAGACAAGCTTTAGAGAAATGATGGAAATAGCATTAGAAGTAGCGGAATAGTTATAGTGCAATCGTGAAACTATAATCATAATATAGAGAGGATATGTATCCATGGATAAGAAAAATATTTTTGAAAAAGTTGACCATACATTGTTGGGAATCACGGCTACATGGGCTGATATTAAAACAATTTGTGATGATGCAATTCATTATCAAACAGCAAGTGTTTGTATACCTCCTTCTTACGTGAAGCAAGTAAAAGAGTATGTGGGAGATAAGATGGCAGTTTGTACTGTTATTGGTTTCCCAAACGGTTATAATACAACAGCTGTTAAAGCATTTGAAACGAAGGATGCTATAGATAATGGAGCAGACGAAATTGATATGGTTATCAATCTTGGCTGGGTTAAAGATAAGCGATTTGATTTAGTTGAACAAGAAATCAAGACGTTAAAAGAAGTATGTAAAGACAAGATTCTTAAAGTTATCATTGAGACTTGCGTATTAACAGAAGAAGAAAAAATCAAGATGTGTGAAGTTGTTACAGAAGCAGGAGCTGATTATATCAAAACTTCAACAGGCTTCTCTACAGCAGGTGCTACATTTGATGATATTGCATTGTTTGCTAAAAACATCGGTAAAGACGTTAAGATGAAAGCAGCTGGTGGAATTTCTTCATTTGATGATGCAGAGAAATTCATTGAACTTGGTGCTTCAAGATTAGGAACAAGCCGTATTGTTAAGCTAGCAAAAAACGAAACTGCTACAGGATATTAAGATATTTAAGGTAGGATGGGGTATTACGAAGGATTGATTATGACTTAGGTAATACCCCTCCCTTGTCTTTATTTAGTATATGCAGATTAGTGAGAGTTTCGTAGACACTTAAATAAAAGAGATGGAGAGGTATATGTATAATGAATAATAAAGAGCTAATTAGAATGGCAATTGATGGATTGGAATATTCCTATGCTCCATATTCTAACTTTAATGTTTCAGCGGTATTGGTTGCTAAGAATGGTTCTATTTATACAGGATGTAATATAGAAAATGCTGCTTATACACCATCAAACTGTGCAGAACGTACTGCTTTCTTTAAGGCGGTTAGTGAAGGTGTGAAAGATTTTGAAAAGATTGTTATTGTTGCAGGAAAAGATCGTAAAGTAGAGAATTTCACGGCTCCTTGTGGTGTGTGTAGACAAGTAATGATGGAGTTTTGTAATCCTAAAACATTTAAAATTATCCTTGCAAAATCTGAAGATGAGTATAAGGAATATACCTTAGAAGAGATATTACCATTTGGTTTTGGTCCTGGAGATTTAAATGAGGATTAATTAAGACGGAGGTGATGAGAATGAGAATGGTGGATTTGATTTCAAAGAAAAAGGAAGGAGAAATCCTTACAGACGAAGAAATTCAATTTATGATAGATAGTTATGTTAATGAAGAAATCCCTGATTATCAAATGTCGGCAATGTTAATGGCCATCTGTTTCAAAGGAATGACGGATCATGAGATGGCTGTGATGACAGGAGCAATGGCCCATTCTGGAGATATGGTTGATTTATCGGCTATTGATGGCGTTAAAGTAGATAAACACAGTACAGGCGGGGTAGGTGATAAGACCACACTTGTTATTGCGCCAATTGTAGCAGCATGTGGTGGCAAAGTAGCGAAGATGTCAGGTAGAGGACTTGGGCATACAGGTGGAACAATTGATAAGATGGAAGCTATACCGGGTATGAAGACCGCTCTTCCAAGAGAAGAGTTCTTTGATATTGTTAATAAAATTGGTGTTAGCGTGATTGGTCAATCGGGTAATCTTGCGCCAGCAGATAAGAAACTCTATGCGCTTCGTGATGTAACAGCTACCGTAGGAAGTATCCCACTTATTGCATCATCTATTATGAGTAAGAAGCTTGCAGCTGGTAGTGATAGTATACTTCTTGATGTCAAGACAGGTAGCGGAGCCTTCATGAAGACAATAGACGATGCCATACTTCTTGCTGAGAAGATGGTAGCCATTGGAGAGCATGAAGGAAGAAAAACAGTTGCTTTAATTACGGATATGGATGTGCCACTAGGAAATGCTATTGGAAACTCCTTAGAAGTAATAGAAGCTGTTCATACATTACAAGGGAATGGGCCAGAAGATCTTTCGAGTGTTTGTTTAACCTTGGCTGCTAACATGCTTTATTTATGTGGTATGGGCGACTTAAAAGCTTGTGAAAAGATGGCTAAAGATGCGATTACATCAGGAAAAGCACTTGGAAAATTAGTAGATATGGTAGAAGCACAAGGTGGCGATTCTAGTGTAATCAAAGATACCAATGCTTTTGCTAAAGCTCCATTAAGCTATGAAGTTCGTTCTGAACGTGAAGGCTTTATTACGCACATGAATACAGAGCAATGTGGAATTGCATCGGTAGAACTGGGAGCTGGTCGTGCCACAAAAGAAAGTGCAATTGATTATTCAGCTGGAATTATTTTAGAGAAAAAAATTGGTGCATATGTTAAGAAGGGTGATGTGTTGGCTACACTATATGCAGCAGATGAGAAGATGTTTGCAGATGCAGAGCATCTTTTATTAAAGGCGTACACAATTACGGAACAAAAACCTGAAATTGAGCCACTAATATTTGCCAGAGTTAGCAAAGAAGGAATTGAAAAGTATTCCTAATCTATGGTATAGTTTATTTGATGACTGTAAATTAGTATGAAATAAAATCTAATTCATACAGTCACCAAATAAATATGAGAGAGAGGAAGAAAGTATGGCAAATTTTTGTGGTAAGTGTGGTAAGCCTTTACAAGATGGAGAAACTTGTTCATGTTCGTTGGGGAGTGAGCTAGATCAAACAATAGCATCTGAGATAAGTGAAGCGCAAGATATTAAGGGAATAAAAGAAGAGGCTAATAAACAAGCTATTCAAAGTGAGCAACAAGTGGTGACTAGCGGTTATACGTATGGACAACCAATGCAAGGACAACCAATGCAGGGACAACCAAGTCAATTTAATCAACAAGCTTCCCAGGCAGCAGCAGTAGCTGGTAAGTATGCAAAAAATATATGGAAAGTTCTACTTGATATATGGAAAGCTCCTGCGGATAATTTAAAGAACTTTGTTAATGAGAAGAATTTTGTTAATGCGCTTATACTAATTGGTGCAGAAGCTATATTAAGTATTATTTTCTCATGCCTATTAGTACGTAAAATTTACTCTTTGTTTATGAGTGCATTCTATGGCTTATCTTATTTCATGGAACCAGATTCGCTTGATATTAATTATTTTAGTACGGTTTTAAGTTCTTTAATCGGAACTATATTAGGTGCATGTATATTCGCAGCTATAACCATGTTAATTGTAAAAGAATATGGTAAAGCAAATAAGACTTTTAAAGAAGGATTATGTGTTGCTGCAACAAAGAGCGCTGCTTTACTTCCATTTTTAGTAGTTGCTATAATTATGTCTTTATTCAGTTTAACACTTGCAATTTTAGCTTTTGCAATAGGTAGTATTCTAGGCTATTACTATGTACATACTGCATTAGATGATGGCACGATTAAAGATGAAAATAAACGTGTTTATACAACTTTCTTAATATTTGGAATCTATGTAATTGTAACATTTATTTTAATGTATCTATATATGAAACTTCAATAACACAAATACGAATGGGAAACAAGTAGGCACTCCTTGGGAATTAATAACCCCAGGAGTGCAAATATTAGACTATTAGAACGATTATTACTAGACATTTGTTTAGTTCATTATATATTTAATAAATCTATGCATAGCACGCTAGTTGACACCTAAGAAGGTGAAGAAGATTAAGATTGGCTACATGCAGAGGAGGAATTATGAAACTATTATCAGTAGCAATACCAAGTTATAATTCAGAAGAATACCTAGGCAGAGCTGTCGAAACCTTGTTAACTGGTGGAGAGGAAATGGAAATTATCATTGTAAATGATGGATCAAAGGATGACACTGGAAAGATAGCAGATGCATATCAAGAAAAGTATCCTACCATTATTAAAGCAATCCACCAAGAAAATGGAGGGCATGGACAAGCTGTCAATACAGGACTTAAGAATGCAACAGGATTGTACTTCAAAGTAGTCGATAGTGATGATTGGGTAAATGAAAAGTCACTAAAGAAAGTTTTGGATTTATTAAGAAAGATGCATGATGAGAAAATAGAACTTGATTTACTAATTGCTAATTATGTATATGAAAAAGTAAATCTAAACAAGCAAAAGGTAATTCATTATAAGGGTGCGATGCCAGTGGATTGCATATTTGGCTGGGATGACTTGAAACATTTTAAACAAAGTCAAAACATCTTAATGCACTCTGTGTTTTATCGCACACAGTTGTTACGTGATTGTAAATTACAATTGCCAAAACATACTTTCTACGTGGATAATCTATTTGTATATCAACCACTTCCATACGTAAAGACATTGTACTACTTAGATGAGGACTTTTATCGTTATTTTATAGGAAGAGAGGATCAATCGGTTAACGAGAAAGTAATTATGAGTAGAATTGATCAACAGATTCGTGTTACTAGGTTAATGATTGAATCAACCGATGTATTTGCCGTTGAAAGTAAGAAACTTCAGAATTACATGTTAAAGTTTCTATCTGTCATGATGATGGTGTGTTCCGTATATCTTGTTAAAATTGGTACGGAAGAAAGCTTGGAAAAGAAGAAGAAGTTATGGGAATATCTTAAAG
The DNA here is from genome assembly GCF_965301125.1 of Anaerosporobacter sp. Lineage (NCBI taxonomy): Bacteria > Bacillati > Bacillota > Clostridia > Lachnospirales > Lachnospiraceae > Anaerosporobacter > Anaerosporobacter sp. The sequence continues at coordinate 7,859 of NZ_CBDLAM010000018.1, forward strand.
AATCCAATCCTAAGATGTATCTTAAGATCCGACATAGTATATTAGGTCATAGTATGCATCTACCAGGTCATGCAGGGCATGCAATTATCAAGATGGGATATCGAATATCTCAAAAGATATTTGGATTTGGATGATAAAAAAGGTATACAACAACTATGGGAGTTTTAATAACTTTCAGTTTGTTGTATACCTTTTTAATTTATGATTCCACAGTGATGTGGTTATGTTTGAATGCAGCTTGCAAAGCACGCATCGTTATAAATAATAAGAACACATTAATTACAAGCATAATAGCTGATTTGGGAAGTCTGCTAATAAATTCAGCTTTGTATGGTGAACCATATAAGATTGATAGGTTATACGTATTCAAAAATATTGAGATTACAAATTCACAGATACTTGCCGCGATGGCTCTAGGAATAGTTATTCTACTCTTGTAAAAAACAAGACCGAATAAAAAGCCCATTAACGCATATGTAATGGTGAAGCCAAAGAAGAAAGAGCTTCCCTTTCCACCTATTATAATCATCTTCACAACATCACCTAAAGCACCAACACTAAGTCCCATAATTGGTCCACCAAGCATACTGGCAGCAGCAATGATGATAAAGCCAAGACGAATCTCGATAGACTTTGTAATTGGAATATCAAAAAAAGATACTACAATAAACATAGCAATCATTAGAGCGCAGAAGATAAGATTACGAAGCTGACTCAAGTTTGTAATTTGTTTCTTCAGATTTAATGCTTCTTTACTAATAAAATGCATAATAAAAACACCTCCACAATGTAGTTGGTAGCAACGTATGATACCAAGAACCAAGATAATACTTCTACGTTACTACGTGTTAACAAGTTATACCTGGCTACAATATGAGATGTCTTTCTCAACTGCAGCAACGGGATGCGAACAATATACCGCAAGCCTAAGCTTTTCGTTCTAGTGACAACTCCCCGTTCACTAAACACTTAACGCATATTATTCTACTTTGCTTTGTTAGCAGATTCATTATATATCTGCTGAATTAAATATGTCAAGAATTGTGTTATACAGATAAGCTATGACTGGCTATTACAATTTGGAATAGCAATTTAAAAAAGACCATCTACAAATTTCTTGTAAATGGTCTAAAATTCGATATTTTAAGCTTCAGTATGTGATTCGGATAAAGCGCTTTGTTTATTAAATAACTTAGCGTAATTCGGTACATATACAATAAGATACATAAATACAGCTAAGATAAATGCTGCAATCCCATCAAATGCAGAATGCTGCTTTAAAAACACAGTTGCTAAACAAATTAATACACAAAGGACAAAGGAACCACGTCTAACCCAATGTTTGTTCTTTAATTTAGCAGAATGCATAATTGCTATGTGTATTCCTATGGAATTAAATACGTGAATACTTGGACAAACATTTGTAGATGTATCTGATGAATATAGATTCTTAGCAATATCTACAAGAAAGTTGTCTCTAGCGAATGTAGTTGGTCTTAGATCCTGACCATTAGGCCAAATTGTGTAAATTGTTAAACAAATTGTCATACCAATAAAAAGGAATGCGCAACATCTGTAGTAGTCTTCCTTAGAAGTAAAGAGGAAGTAAGCGATCACACCAGCTACATAGATAAACCAAAGGTAATAAGGAATGATAAACAACTCGTTAAATGGAATGAAATCATCTAACCTTATGTGCACCGATGTATAGTGAGTAGTTATAGTCTTTTCCAAATAAAAGAACCATGGAAAATAGATAAACATATAAAGTAATACCCACGCATGTTTATACTTTTTGAAAAAATTTGTAACAACATTACCCTTTAGAGGGGTATGTGGAGGCTTATTTTGGTTTGTTTTACTCAAGATTATGCCGCCTTTCTATAATTGATCGTAATGGGTAAATTACTATTCAATGAATTATTGCCATACGTGATTATAGCATAACATAAGTAGGGGTGCAATGGATACAAATATGAAAAAAAGTTAAGATTTCTTAATATTTATTTAGAAAGCAAAGAATAGAAAAAAGTCTAGCTGGAAAAATTGATAAAATATGTTATATTAAGTATAATGTAACTAATGAGAAAGAGCGAAGCTACTTGACCTGGAAGTAGCAATTAGCTAACGAGGAAGATTACGAAGAAAGAGAGGGATCCCCGTTATGAAGGTGGCAGTTTTAAGTGACATACATAGTAACCATTTGGCGTTAGAGGCCTGTCTTCAATATATAGAGAAACAAGGAATTAAGAAGTTAATCCTACTTGGAGATTACGTCAGTGATTGTCCAAATCCCCAAACAACCTTAGATTTAATTAGTGAAATCAGAAAGACTTATGAAGTTTGGTGTATAAGGGGGAATCGAGAGGAGTATTTTATAAGACATAATGAGGGATATCCAGATGGTTGGGTATATGAAGCCAATACAGGAAATCTATTATATACATATGAAAACCTATTAAGTGAGGATATTCATTGGTTTGAAAGTTTAGATAATAAAGGAGTCGTAGAAATTGAAAATACAGAACCTATTCTGATTGCCCATGGTTCGTTAACAAATTCGAGAGAACTTCTATATGAGAATGCCCAGAATACAAAGGACGTGTTAGAAGGAATCTCCTATAAATACATGTTATGTGGGCATAGCCACAGACAATTTTCTTACGAATTTAAAGATAAGATTATCATTAATCCAGGTTCTGTTGGAGTTCCAATTGGTTGTAAGGAAAGTGCCCATATGGCCGTACTTGAATGGGTTGACGATAAATGGAAATTTGAATTCCAAACAATACCTTATGATTATCAGGAATTAGTACGGGAATTTGAAGAGAGCGAGATGAAAGAGAAAGCAAATTTATGGATGCGTTGTATCTTGCGCTCCATAGAAGAGGGTGTGAATTATGCACCTATATGCGTTAAGAAAGCATATGATATTGCCTCTGAAGAGATGGAGGATGTGGACTGGAATCAAATACCGCCTCGCTATTGGAACGAGGCGGCAAAACAACTTGGAATTATTTAAAGAAATACTGAGATTAATACAGTAAGAATACCAGATATACCAATTGCTATACCGCTCATAGCACCTTCTACTTCGCCAAGTTCGATAGCTTTTGAAGTACCAACAGCATGGCTACTTGCACCAATTGCAACACCAGCGGCAACTTTGTTCTTAATACGGAAGACTTTGATTAATATTGGGCATGTGATAGAGCCAAGGATTCCTGTTACAACAACAGCCGCAACTGTGATAGAAGGAATGCCAGATAAGGTAGTGCTTACTTCCATTGCAATTGGAGTGGTAACCGATTTTGGTATCATAGATGCTGTAATCACCGAATCGATATCAAACAATTTACATAATAAATATGTGCTACTCATTGAGGTGATACTACTAGCTAGACAACCAATTGCGATAGGAATGAAATTCTTCTTTAGTAATGTGATTTGTTTATAAATCGAATAAGCAAGAACTGTTGTTGCTGGTGCAAGGAAAATAGTGATCATATCACCACCCTCATTGTAAGTACTAAGTGGAATATCAAAAATAGTTAGGATAGCTACAATAAGTACGGTTGTTATTAGCAAAGGATTAAGTATTGCAAGTTTTGTTTTATCATTTAAATACTTACAAAAAATGTAGAGACCTAAACTTAAGGTTAAACCGAAAAAAGGACTATTCAGAAATTCGTTCATTCTTTTTTCCTCCTTTGTTCATAATTTTCATTACACCAGTAACGGTATAAGCGGTTACTAAAAATGTAAGGATAGTAGTGATGATACAAATTATAATAAGAATTAAAATCTTTCCTTTTAGAAAAGAATATTTTTCAATAATTGCTACACCAGAAGGAACAAATAAGAATGCCATAATTCCTAATAAAAATTCAGCTATGTCTTTAATTGTTTCGAGTTTTATAACCTTAGTGATTAATAAAGTTAATAGTAATAGCATACTGATTAAGCTTGATGGAAATGTAAAGGGAAGTATGGCTGAGATACCTACTCCAGCCAGACACAACCCAAATATTATACAGAGTTGTTTTAATAATTTCATTTGTAAGTCTCCTATTTATTTGCGCGTTTATAGTAACATAATACATTTTTTCTTTAGTATCCTAGCACAGTTAGGAATACCCGTCAATTGTGAAGATGCCTAATATATGCAGTATTTACAACGAAAATTATACAATTTCTCCTTTGAAAATAAGTTAACAATACTATAATTGTATACTAATTTGGATAAATAAGATGTGTTAGAAAATTGCAATCGCAATTGTCTAAATTTATGTGTAAAAGAAAGGAATATTAAAATGAAAATACTGGAATCAATACCTAGAGAAGATGGATTTCGTATGCCGGCAGAATATGAAAGGCATAGTGGTTGCTATATGATTTGGCCAGAGAGGGCAGATTCTTGGCAGTTTGGTGGCATTGCAGCAAAAAAGGAATTTGCCCAAGTGGCAAGAGCAATTCAAACTTCAGAGCAAGTTACCATGCTTGTTAGTGAAAAGGAATATGATACCGCTAGACGAATGTTGCCAGATAATGTTCGTGTGGTAGAGATGTCAACTGATGATGCATGGGCTAGAGACTGTGGTCCTACCTTTGTTGTAAATGATAAAGGTGAAGTTAGGGGAATAGATTGGTATTTCAATGCCTGGGGCGGACTAGAAGATGGTCTGTATTTCCCTTGGGATAAAGATAATAAGGTTGCTAGAAAAGTATGTGATTTGGAACAAAGAGATGTGTACAATGCAAGGCATTTTGTATTAGAAGGTGGAGCAATCCATGTAGATGGGGAAGGAACAGCTATGGTTACAGAGGCCTGTCTACTGAGTAAAGGTCGTAATCCTGATATGACAAAGAGTGAGATTGAGGATATGTTAAAAGAATATCTTAATGTGGACAAGGTTATCTGGCTAAAGAATGGTATTTATCTTGATGAGACCAATGAACATGTAGATAATATCTGTGCATTTGTTAGACCTAGTGAGGTTGTTCTTGCATGGACAGATGATGAGAAAGACCCACAGTATGCAATGTCTAAGAGTTGTTATGATATATTGAGCAGTGAAATTGATGCCAAAGGGCGGAAACTGACCATACATAAACTACCACTACCAACACCAATTCACATGACTAAGAAGGATTGTGAAGGGATTGCTTGGTGTGATGATGAACCAACAAGAGAAGTGGGGGAGCGTTTAGCTGCTTCTTACGTAAATTTCTATATTGCTAATACCTGCGTTGTTATGCCAGGTTTTGATGACCCGATGGATGAGAAAGCAAAGGAAATACTCATAAGGCTATTCCCTAATCGAGAAGTAATTCAATTACCTACAAGAAATATTCTTATAGGCGGGGGAAATATCCACTGTATCACCCAACAAGTACCTGAATAGATGTAGGCGTTCTACACGACATCCTGTCGTGTTCAGGCTGACTCGGCTTCCTTGCCTCGTCGTACTATGTTTATAAGCACATACTAAGAAGTACTATAGCTACTACGCTATCGTTTTTTAGTATAGTACCAAGGTGAAAAGTATAGGTGACACTTTGTATGAGTTTCGTAATCGACTAATTCATTGGGCAGGTAGGAAAAAAAGAAAGAGAAAAGAAGAAGAAAAAGAAAAAAGAATAAAGTAAAATAGAGATATATAGAGAATAGAATAAAGAAATAGGAAGGAAGACATGAAATGAGAAAAGTTAAAGT
>NZ_CBDLAM010000018.1:13584-34632 GCF_965301125.1 Anaerosporobacter sp.
GCAGACGCCTTGCTCTAGGGATAGAGAAGAGACATTACATAAAGCAGAATCCCTTGTTAGACAAGCGGCGAATCAAGGGGCCAATATTATCTTGTTACAAGAGTTGTTTGAGATGCCTTACTTTTGTCAGAAGGAAGTGTATGAGTATTATCGTTTGGCAACTGCTCTTGAAGAAAATCCTGCAGTTAATCATTTTAAGAAGATTGCGAAGGAACTTAATGTGGTTATACCTGTCAGTTTCTACGAGGCAGCAGGGAATACTACTTTTAATACTGTGGCAATGATTGATGCAGATGGAACGGTATTAGGTACATATCGAAAGACACATATTCCATGTGGGGAATGTTATGAAGAGAAATTCTATTTCTCTCCTGGAGATACGGGATTTAAAGTTTGGGATACCAAGTATGGTAAAATTGGAGTTGGGATCTGTTGGGATCAGTGGTTTCCTGAAACAGCTAGATGCATGGCGCTTATGGGAGCTGAGATTTTATTATATCCAACAGCAATTGGGTCAGAACCTGTTATGACAGTGGATAGTATGGAACACTGGAGACGCTGTATGCAAGGGCATGCAGCTGCTAACATTATGCCTGTTGTGGCATCTAACCGTATTGGAGTAGAGACAGAAGGGGATAGCAGTATGAAGTTCTATGGATCATCTTTCATTGCAGATGAGACAGGAGCTCTAGTTGCTAGTGCTGACCGTGAATCAGAATGTGTACTAGTAGCAGAGTTTGATTTAGATGCAATCTGGGATTTACGAATTGGTTGGGGAGTATTCCGTGACAGACGCCCAGAGATGTATGAAGAATTGTATCATTTGGATTCTAGGAGATAGATGAGTAATGATTTGGATTTGGAGGTGAATTATTTGCAACCAGCAATTTACATTGCTATATTTTTACCATTGTTTTTTAGTTTAATTCATAATTCAAGAAACAAACAAGTTATGATAAAACAGTTAATCAAATCAAAAAAAAGTGGAGGAAGCAAACAGATGTTAGAATTTGCAAAAAAGTTTATTAATAAAGAGTGTCTTATATATACATTCAACTCACAAATAACTGGAGTAATTAAGGAAGTTTCTGATGGAGCAATATTAATTGAAAACAAAAGTACTATTGAAGTAGTGAATTTGGATTATATTACTCGTATAAGAGAATATCCAAAAGGAAAGAACGGAAAGAAAAATGCATTTATACTTGATTAAGTTTGTACCGTTGATGAATATAAGATTAACGAGGAAAATATATAGAACTGGATTGCCCTCACTATGTTCATGATTATGAGTATGAGAAAATTAGTAATGAGATAAAGTCTTTTTTAGATTCTAGAAGTAGATAAATAGAGGGAAAATTTGAATTTGGCGGTGCGAAATGAATTTAAGAAAGATATATAGTGAAGAAGATTTGATTCCAAGAGATTCCAGTTTTATGGACTGTCTATAATTTAGTTAACAAACGGAAAATAAAAATGAAAGTTAATTAAATTGGGTTAAGGCTAAGAATGGGCTTGCAAATAAAACATATTATAAGAGGAGACAGCCACAGTTATTGAAGCGTCTCCTTTTATAATATGTTTTAATATTTATTCATTATCTTATATGTTTTTGTGTATCGATAAAGTAGAAAAGCAAAACTCTAAATAGTGTAGATCTGCTTCTTAGCTAGCGAACTATAACTAAGAAACGATAGCGAAACATCTTATAGTACTTCTTAGTGTGTACAGTATAACCTAGGAAGGCGAGGCAAGGATGCCGAGCCAGCCTGAGCTGAGGCAGGATGCCGAATCGAAGGCGATTCCGTATCGTTTGGATCCCTCAACTGTACACACTTAGAAGTACTTAGATGTGTAGCGTGTTTCGTGTTATAGTACGCCAGCTAAGAAGCCATGAAAATATAAAAGGAGTTTTGCATTCATAACAAAAATGCACAAGTGCATCAATAAACCTTATTTAAGATACTTATCCATCCATTTCGTAATTTCTTTTAATCTACGTTCCCTATGAAGCGGTTTTCCAGAACGGCTTAATTCATGGTTCTCACCCTTGAAGTAACAAAGCCTTGCATCAACACCTTTGTCCATAAGAGCAGTATACATCTGCATGCCCTCTGACATTGGGCAACGGTAATCTTCATTAGAGTGAATGAAAAGCGTTGGAGTAGTTACCTGATTTGCATAACGAAGAGGTGAGTGCCACCATAGTTTCTCTTGTGTTTCATAGATATTAGAAGCATTCTGATCCTCTGCAAAATAATATCCAATATCCGATGTTCCGTAGAAGGAAATCCAGTTTGCGATGGAACGTTGGGAAGCGGCACATGCAAAACGATTGGTATGCCCAATAATCCAGTTTGTCATAAATCCACCGTAAGATCCACCAGTAACACCAATGCGGGCCTTATCAATCTGAGGATATTTCTCTAATACTGCATCTGTGAAATCCATGATATTTTGGTAATCCACTGTGCCGTATTTACCGCGGATGTCAGCGAATTCACGACCGCGACCGTCTGAACCTTTTGGGTTACAGAAGAATACAAAATACCCGTGGTTTGCCCAGTATTGCATCTCATGATAGATTACTTCTCCATAAACAGTCTTTGGTCCACCGTGTATATCCAAGATTGCGGGATATGATTTAGAAGGATCATATTCATATGGACGAAGAATCCAGCCATCAATATCAAGGTCTCCAGATGTAACTGTGAGCTTCTCAGGTGTTGCAACGTACACATCGGATAATACATCGGAATTGAAATTGCTTATTTGGGTAAATGAATCCCCAGTTAGATCACAAGTGTAGCATTCTTGTAGCTTATTATCATACATACCAATGCAAGTTATTGTATCATTTGTAATTGTTAATCCGTCTACAGAACCTTCTTTTGTAAGAATAGGTGTAATAACACCATCTTTTGTAATGGAATAGATGTGGGAAGCATTTCTTCTTGTTGTAACAAAGTACAATACATTATTATATACCTCCATGGAAGAAGAGCTACCGTATCGACAATCGCTTCCTACGCAGGAATATGTATTATCATCATTTTCACAAAGGAACGTCATTTCTAAAGTGTGTTTATCAATTAGATAGAAATCAGCATTCTCATTAATTCCATAACGGTCACCTTTTGAAGCTACTAGCACGATGCTATCATCAAAAGCTTCAATATGGTTTATAAAATATTCGTTGCCATCATACAAAGCAGTTGTTTCTTTGGTAGTTATGTTATAGCGATACAGATGATCATAAGTTTCACGTTTTTTGGTATAAGAAACGCCTACGTAATAAATCATATCGCCATCTATAATTGCCTGGGAGACATCGAAGGAAGGTGAGGTAATTGCTTTACATTTATTCGTCTTTGCATTATATAAGAATAGTCTAGTACGAGTTTTGTTGATGAATCCACCACCATTGAACCAGAAAGGAAGTTCATCAAGTACTTCATAATCTTCTTCTTTTTCTCTTGCTTTTGCTACAGCTTCTTTATCCTCCTTATTCATTAAATAGTAATCAGGGTAGGTACAATCGATAGAACCAGTAACTAGATATAAGTCCTCTTTTATTAATTGCAGTTTTTGAGCTGAGAATGGAAGTTCAAAAGCTTTCTTAGCCTCACCGCCATGAATATTAATTTCATAGATTGGTGTGAATTCTTCTTTTGCAGTAACACGTTTCTTATCTGACTCGCTTCTTACACAAGGGAATAGGAGTGTCTCATCATCTTTCCATATAAACGAACGTTCTTTATCCATTGTTGTTAGTTGACGGAAATCACCATGCTCTTTTACCCATATATTACTGTTATAACAATTGTCTTCTGCATTACAAGTAGAGACCGTTATTGCAGTTGCTTTGCCGTTTGGTGAATAGGTGATTCCAGATAAAAATTGATATTTAAAAAAATCATTAAGTTGTAATTGTTTCATTGTATTATCATATCCTTTCATTTGTAGATAGTTATTAGAGTATGAGTCAAAAGATTACTCTATTTTAATAATAAGTACATTATAGTTGTTAATTCATAAAATAACCATGACTCAAATTAGCATATTTTTGTAGAATCTTATAATTTCAATAATTGAAATTTATGCCAAAACATGGTAAGCTATTGAAAGCTAGAAATAACGTGAGATTTATACGAAAACGAAATATAATAAGGAACATGTTATTTAGAGCATTCGCGTAATTATCATATGCATGATGGTAATAGTCGCATTAATCATATAAGAAAGGTTGTGATGTTAGGGTTGGAAAAAAAGCTGACACTGTATGGCTTTAACAACCTCACAAAAACACTTAGCTTCAACATCTATGATGTTTGCTATGCAAAAAGTGAGCGAGAGCAAAAAGATTATATCAGATATATTGACGAGCAATATAACTCGGACCGATTAACGAAGATATTATGTGATGTAACCGATATGATTGGCGCACACATTCTTAATATCTCCAAGCAGGATTATGAACCACAAGGTGCAAGTGTCAATATACTTATTGCAGAAGATTCACTTGCAACGGAGAATATTGACGAATCCTGCAATTTAGGTAAATATGTAACGGAAAAACGTGACATGGTACATGCTCATCTTGATAAGAGTCATGTAACGGTACATACATTTCCTGAATATCATCCGGACAATGCAATTTCCACTTTTCGTGTAGATATTGATGTATCTACGTGTGGTGAAGTATCACCACTAAATGCTTTAGACTACCTGATTTCAAGCTTTGACTCGGATATCATAACAATTGATTACCGAGTACGTGGTTTTACGCGCGATGTTGAAGGTAAGAAGTTTTTTATTGACCATGATATTACTTCTATACAGAATTACATTGATGAGAAGACTCTACAGCGGTACGATGCCATCGATGTAAATGTATATCAGTCCAATATATTTCATACGAAACTGTTAATCAAAGAGATTGAATTACAAAATTACTTATTCAATCAAGATGCTTATGAACTTCCACCAAAACAAAGACTTGCCATAACGGACAGTCTTCGTAAGGAAATGATTGAGATTTTTAGTGGTATGAATATATATTAGGAGGGCATCATGGGAGAACAATCACAAGAACGTATGCCTTTATATGAGGCTCTAAAACAACATGACTCAAAACGAATTGCCCATTTTGACGTACCAGGACATAAAGGAGGACGAGGTAACAAGGAGTTGAAATATTTCCTTGGAGAGACTTGTCTTAGACTTGACGTCAATTCAATGAAACCACTTGATAATCTGTGTCATCCCGTGTCGGTAATAAAAGAAGCACAGGAGCTGGCGGCAGAGGCATTTGGTGCAGACGAGGCATTCTTTATCGTGAACGGAACAACGGCCGCAGTACAAGCGATGGTTATGTCCACTTGTAAGGCAGGCGACAAGATTATAATGCCAAGAAATGTCCATCGTAGTGCGATTAATGCATTAGTTGTATGTGGGGCATTACCAATTTACATAAATCCAGGTATTAATAAGGAACTTGGAATACCTCTTGGTATGTCGGTTAAAGACGTAAAAGAGGCAATTATAAATAATCCAGATGCAAAAGCAATTCTGGTTAATAACCCAACGTATTATGGAATCTGTTCTGATTTGCAACAGATTGTTACCTTGGCTCATGAACATGATATGCTTGTTTTGGTTGATGAAGCCCATGGGACACATTTTTACTTTGGAGAAAATATGCCAGTTTCAGCTATGGCAGCAGGCGCTGATATGGCAGCTGTTAGTATGCATAAAACAGGTGGTTCCCTTACACAGAGTTCCATTTTGTTATGCAACAAGAGTATGAATGCAGACTATGTAAGACAGGTTATTAATCTTACACAAACAACCAGTGGTTCGTATCTACTTATGTCTTCCCTTGATATTGCAAGGAAGAATCTTAGTATGAACGGCAAGGAAATGTTTCGTAAGACAGTAGAGTTTGCACAGTACGCAAGAGAAGAGATTAATAAATTAGGCGGGTATTACGCATTTGCGGAGGAATTAGTAGATGGTGATGCGGTCTATGCTTTTGATAAAACGAAATTGTCCATACACACAAGAGCCATTGGACTTGCTGGAATTGAAGTTTATGATTTGCTACGTGATGAATATGATATTCAGATTGAATTCGGAGATATTGGTAATATCTTAGCAATTGTTTCAGCAGGCGATCGAAATCTTGAGATTGAACGTCTGATATCCGCTTTATCGGAGATTAAGAGGCTTTATGAGAAGGATAAAACAGGTCTGTTTGACCATGAATATATTAATCCAGATGTGGTTATGGCTCCACAACAGGCATTCTATGGGGAAAAGCACTCCATTCCGATTGTAGAAAGTGCTGGTGAAATCTGTGGAGAATTCGTAATGTGTTATCCACCAGGAATTCCAATCTTAGCACCAGGAGAGAAAATTACATATGATATCGTGAATTATATCCTGTATGCCAAGGAAAAGGGTTGCTTTATGACAGGTACACAGGATATGAAGATTGAAAATATTAATGTAGTTACACGGAACTAGTTGTGATGGGTCGGAGGTCAAAAGGTCTTAGTGAAAATGTAGATAAAGTTTTGCCTGCAATATTATAAATACTGACCTTTTGACATTCGAATCCTATGTTATGAAAATAGGAGGAGTGACGTTAGTGGAATTATGGTTTACAGAAGAACATACAAAGAATGTTCGATTCTCCATTAAAGTAGATAAACAACTTGTTAGCAAACAAGGAGATTTTCAAAGAATCGATGTATTTGAAACAAAGGAATTTGGTAAGGTACTAACATTAGATGGTTTTCTTATGGTTACAGAGAAAGACGAGTTCGTCTATCATGAGATGATTACCCATGTACCAATGGCAGTAAATCCTGATATTAAGAAGGTTTTAGTAATTGGTGCAGGGGATGGTGGAACCATTCGTGAATTAACGAGATATGAAACCATTGAACAGATTGACATGGTTGAGATTGATAGAGAAGTTGTTACTGTGTGTAAAGAATACCTACCACAAACAGCATGTAAATTAGAAGACGAGAGAGTTCACATCTATTATGAAGATGGGTTGAAGTTTGTAAGAAAACCTGTGAACGAATATGATTTAATCATAGTAGATTCCACAGATCCATTCGGACCAGGAGAAGGACTCTTCACAAAAGAGTTTTATGGAAACTGTTTTAAAGCATTAACGGAACAGGGAATTTTGATCAATCAGCATGAAAGTCCTTATTATGAAAATGATTTGAAGGCGATGCAACGCGCACATAAGCATATCAAGTCAGTATTCCCTATCAGTATGGTATATCAGATGCATATACCAACCTATCCATCGGGCCATTGGCTATTTGGATTTGCCTCAAAAGGTTTATCACCAATTAAGGATCTAAAATCGGATGAATGGAACGGTTTAGGTCTTAAGACGAAGTATTATAATACGAATTTACACCTTGGAGCATTTGCATTACCTAATTATGTGATGGAATTGCTAGAAGAGGAGTAGTATTGAGTAAAGTAAAGATAACTGTGACAGAGAGTCGATGTAGAGGTGCATATTTGAAAAAGGGTGACACTTTTATAGTAGATAATTTGTGTCCTCCGATTTGTCATGAATTATGGAATATTATTTATCCATCACTGTATGCGCTTAAAAATGGTGCAGTTTTAGATTATGGTACTGAACGAAGAAAAATGTTTGATGCAAGATGTCCGGATGAAGGACGTGTATGTGTTCATTGTGAAGTTGATAATGACTAGGAGATTTTGTGATAAAGGCTTAATTATTAATAATGAATATCGAGAATATTTATTTATTCCATAACTTACACCCGTACTTGTGTATCTATAAAGTAAAAAAGCAAAACTCTTAATAACGTAGATATGTTTCGTGTCATAGTACACCAGCAAAGAAGCTATAGACATATATACAGAGTTTTGCACTTAACACTTAAATTACACAAGTACATCAATAAATTAGATAATAACCAAAAAAGGAGGAAGGAATTACATAAGATAGTGTATTCCGAATAAGAATATGGGAAAAGCATTAATAATCGGTGCTGGCGGAGTTGCCAGCGTAGTAGTACATAAATGTTGCCAAAATTCAGAGGTATTTGAAGAAATCTGTATTGCAAGTAGAACAAAGTCAAAGTGCGATGCATTAAAAGAAAAATTAGATGGTGGGAAAACAAAAATCACTACTGCACAGGTAGATGCAGATAACGTAGATGAATTAGTTGCATTAATTAATGAGGTAAAACCAGATATCGTAATCAATGTAGCTCTTCCATATCAAGATCTTACAATTATGGATGCTTGTTTAGCTACGAAAGTAGATTATATGGATACAGCAAATTATGAGCCACTTGATACTGCTAAATTCGAATACAAATGGCAATGGGATTACAGAGAACGCTTTGAAAAAGCGGGGATCACAGCGCTTCTTGGTTGCGGATTCGATCCAGGTGTAACAGGCGTGTTCTCTGCTTATGCAATGAAACATTATTTTGACGAGATACATGAAATTGATATTCTTGATTGTAATGGTGGTGATCATGGATATCCATTCGCAACAAACTTCAATCCTGAAATCAATATTCGAGAAGTATCAGCTAAGGGAAGCTACTGGGAGAATGGGGAATGGGTAGAGACTGAACCAATGGAGATCAAGAGAGTATATAACTTCGATCAAGTTGGAGAAAAGGATATGTATCTTCTTCATCATGAAGAATTAGAGTCTCTAGGTATTAATATTAAGGGAATTAAGAGAATCCGTTTCTTCATGACTTTCGGTCAAAGTTACTTAACACATCTTAAATGCCTTGAGAATGTAGGAATGACTTCAATTGAACCTATCGAATTTGAAGGTAAGAAGATTGTGCCTCTACAATTCTTAAAAGCGGTGTTACCAGATCCAGCGTCACTGGGACCAAGAACGGTTGGTAAGACTAACATTGGTTGTATCTTCAAAGGTATTAAAGATGGTAAAGAAAAAACATATTATGTATATAACGTATGTGATCACCAAGAATGTTACAAAGAAGTCGGCTCACAAGCAATCTCTTATACCACTGGTGTACCAGCGATGATTGGTGCTGCTATGGTTATGACAGGAAAATGGAAGAAACCAGGCGTATTCAACGTTGAAGAATTTGATCCAGACCCATTCATGGAAGCATTGAATAAATATGGACTTCCATGGATTGAGGATTTTAACCCTACGCTTGTGGATTAATTATATTAGGGACGCAAAACTCTATGTAGGTGTAGAAAGGCTTCTTAAGCTAACATATGATATCACGAAACACGCTACATACCTAAGTACTTCTAAGTATGTACGTAAGACATGTTAGGGGGCGGAAACGCCTTCGATTCGGCATCCTGCCTCAGCTCAGGCTGGCTCGACATCCTTGTCTCGCCTTCCTAGGTTTTTTAGTACATACTAAGAAGTACTAGAGGTATTTCGCTATCGTTTCTTAGATATCATATGTTAGCATGAGAAGCCAGTTTTACGGTGTAGAGAGTTTTGCTGGTTATTGATTTAGTAAAGTTGTTTGTGGTTGGATTGTTTATGTCTAATATCTAGACAGATAGAGAAGAGGATTTATGAATAGATTTGATAAAAAGAAAAACGTTGTAATATATGAAGGAATAGAGATTCCAATTGAAGTTATCAATCAATTCCCCACTCCATCTTATGTTGTAATCGAAGATCTAGTTGAGCGTAATGCACAGATTTTAGAGGACGTGATTAAGAGAACGGGGTGTAAGATTCTTTTAGCGCAGAAAGCTTTTTCTATGTATCGTGTGTATCCGTTGCTAGCTAAGTATCTAAGTGGTACGACGGCTAGTGGGTTATTCGAAGCAAAGCTTGGTAGGGAGGAGTTTGGGAAGGAAGTTCATATCTATTCTCCGGCTTATAAGGAAGAAGAATTTGATGAGATTTTAGGTATCAGCGATCATATTGTGTTTAACTCCTTCGAACAGTGGACAACTTTTAGAAATCGAGTTAAGGCTGTGGATAGACATATCTCATGTGGACTTCGTATTAATCCAGAATATTCGGAAGTAGATGTTGATTTGTATAATCCTTGTTTTCAATATTCTAGATTTGGTGTTACCTTTAAGAGATTAGAAGAAGAACTTAATAAAGATCCAGGTGCTTTAGACGGTTTAGAAGGGCTCCATTTTCATGCGATGTGTGAACAAGGTTCTGACGTGTTAAAACGTGTTATTAAGGCTGTGGAAGAGAAGTTTTCTCCATATATGAAGCAGATGAAATGGATTAATTTTGGCGGTGGACATCATATTACAAAACCGGGCTATGATATTGTATTATTGGAAAAACTGATTACTTATGTGAAAGACAAGTATGATGTTGAGGTCTACCTTGAACCAGGTGAGGCAGTTGGTGTTGATACTGGTGTATTGGTAACGAAAGTACTTGATTTGGTTAAGAATGAAATGGATATTGCATTACTTGATACTTCAGCAGAGTGCCATATGCCAGATGTACTGGAGATGCCATATCGACCACAGATTATTGGAGCAGATGAACCAGAAGTAATGAAGCATACATATCGTTTATCTAGTTCAACCTGTTTAGCGGGAGATGTAATTGGAGATTATTCTTTCGAAGAACCCTTACGAAAAGGGGATAAACTTTTATTCTGTGATATGTCTCATTATTCCATGGTTAAGAACAATACGTTCAATGGAATTAATTTGCCTTCTATTGTGTTATATAGTAAAGAGCGAGGAATAGAAGTAGTTAAAACATTTGGGTATGAAGACTTTAAAGGAAGGTTATCATAGTAAAGTCTTTATATAACATATTTACATTATGGTAAAGAAATAATACCAAGAAGTTGAATGGCTATGACGTATATATTGTATTCTTCATGGCCACACACTTGCTTGGTATTTTTTTATGACATTTATTAAATTCTAAAAATTAAGCGACAGTCTTTTGCATCTATTAATTTTCAATTACTTCATAACGTTGAAAGAATTTATCTTCTCCGCATACAATTCGATCTCCAACAGATTCCGTAATTATGTAATCACCAACCTTAATAAAAGAACGACCACGCCTTGTATCGATATATGGGCAAACGACAGTCCCATCGTTACGAGTGATTTTAACTAGATTATTGGAGTTAATCCATCCGTTTACTACGATATTACTCCATAGTTCAAATCCATCTTCTATTCCGTGGTCTAGTTCATATTGGATCGCCTCTACTGGCAAACTCGTTCTTAAACATTTCATATATCCACATCCTTTCTACTACGGTTTGATCCATGTCAATAAGTTACTAGTACTGCGTGAAGGAAGAATAATTAAATTGTTTTATTTAATAAATATTATACACGAATTCGTAATATAAAACAATGGGACAGTAGCGTCTATATAGATTTGTTTCGTTCTTTTCTCAAGAATGATAATTTAGTCTCTGATACGATGATTGAGATAAAAATCAATATAAAACCAATTACTAATTTTGCACTGAGCGTATCACCAAAGAACATGACGGAGAATATCACACCAAATACCGATTCTAGGCTTAAGATTAAGGAGGCAGCAGATGGATGTGTATACTTTTGTCCTACATTTTGTAGTAATAAAGCAATTGCAGTTGCAAAAATGGCTAGGTATAAGAGATTAAAGATTGAGCCAGTTGATATATGTGATATCTTAGGGAAGCTCTCAAAGATAAGAGAGGTAATCAAGCAGAAGATACCGGCAAACCCAAACTGTAGGATGGTTATAAGGATAGGATCTCTGTCTTTAGTTAATTTGGCCACAGCAATCATATGTACAGCAAAGAAAAAACCGCCAAGCAAGGTAAGTAAATCACCAGTTGCAATAGTTAGGTTGCTTGTTAATGATACAAATCCAATACCGATAAAGCAAAGTAATGCGGCAAGAAAGTTATAGAGGTCTGGTCGTGTGTGATTAACAAACCAATATAGGAATGGGACCAATACACAATAAATAGCAGTTAAGAAAGCATTTTTACCAGGGGTGGTATCTGTCAAACCAATAGTCTGGGTACAGTATGCGATGAATAGGAAGAAACCAATAATTAAGCCTGAGATCACATAGGTCTTATTAATTAAGCGGAGTCGTTTATGATAGATTCCACCTAATAATATAAAAGCAATAATAAAGCGTATTGCTAAGAGCATATTAGGCGGAAATACATTCACTGTATTTTTTAAAATGAAGAAGGAACTACCCCAAATTAATGCTGCTACAAAAAGAGCTAATTTGGCTAAATAAGTAATGTTTTTTGTTTTCATATTGCACATCCTTTGTTTGATTTTTATAGCGTTATTATGATGAAGGCGCTAATTACTATTATACTGGTTATATAACTTAAAAGTATATACTTCTTTCGTATAATAATAGAAAAAATAAATCCCTTCAACGAATGCTAAACATACGGCAGTTGAACTTGTTGTTGATGTGGTAGGAGCTTTCCAAGATAGTTCGTAATTATATAATAAGCACTGCATAAAATCCCTATGGTAAGCATAGATTGTAAAAACAAGGTTACTAGGGGGACTCCTCTTGAAAGGGTACATAGAAGAGCGAGCAGTCGATATAGCGAATTATATTATCGATTACAATGCAACAGTAAGGCAAACCGCAAAGAAATTTGGGATATCCAAATCGACGGTACATAAAGACGTAACGGAGCGACTTCCATATATTAATCGCGCCCTTGCCGAACGAGCACGTGTCGTACTTGATTTAAACAAGTCAGAGAGACATATTCGAGGTGGTCTTGCAACAAGAGAGAAATACCTGCACAGAGTAGGAGAGAGATAATTTATAAGGGCTGTCGTATTAAGAAGGGCTTAGTATGATGGCCCTTTCATATTATATTGGTATTTATGAGAACCTTGACAAGGCTAGAGATATGTTTTTATAATGATACTAGAACCTAGGAATAGTACTAAAACCTAAGTTGACACCCTTGACTTATCTTAATAATAAGAGAGATGCGTAAAAGCTGTGTGTAGAAATGGGGAAAGTATGAGAACACTAGATGAAGTTGATAAGAGAATAATAGAAGTGACAAGGCAACTGTTTTTACAACAGGGTATGCGAAGAACCGAGATGAAAGACATAGCAAAACAGGTTGGGATAGGACGAAGTACACTATATCGGCATTTTATTAGTAAGGAAGCTATATCGTTCTATATCGCTAAGGATATATTAGTTGAACTACAGGAAGTCTCAATTGAAGATCAAATAACAGCAGATATGAAGGGATATGACAAGCTTAAACTGTATCTGAATATTATGACAGAGACAATGATAGAAAACCCTGAGAAGATACGATTTCTAGATGAGTTTGATCAGATCTTCACTGGTGTATATCCAGATAGTGACGAAGCAGATGAGTATGTTTCCTTCAATAATGCATATACAAGCCCTGCAGTAAGTTATTATTATGAAGGAATACAAGATGGAAGTATACGAAAAAATAAGGAATTATCTGATGAGATAGAAGTTATTTTGACGTTACTACTTGGATTAGCTCAAAGAGTCATACCAAGAGAAGATCATTATATTCGGGAACATAATAAAACCAGCTCGGAATATTTTAAAGAATCGCTAAAATTACTCTTACAACCGATAATGAATACAAATCAATAAAGGATATACTTTAATCAAAATATAAGTCTTGTGTATTAGATGCTTCAGTATTTAGTAGACAAGACTTTTTTATGTGCAGTGTACTTTTGTTGTATTTACTGACAGAAACATAGCAGATTTATTGACTGAATTCAACAAAATATATCTAAAAAATATATCATTTATTGATTATAAAGTAAAAATTCTGTATAATATAGGAATATCTATCTATAAATTCTGCTTGTTCTAGTATCAATAGTAGTAAAAAGTAGTTAGTAACCTTATACATAGCAAAATATTAAAGAAAAGAGGGATAAAGATGGGATTGGCATCATTTAGAGGTGGAATTCATCCTTATGACGGCAAGGAATTGTCAAAGGATAAACTTGTAAAAGAGGTTCTACCAAAAGGCGAGCTAGTTTATCCGCTGTCTCAACATATAGGGGCACCTGCAAAACCTATAGTAGGAGTTGGAGACCGAGTTCTTGCTGGACAAATTATAGGAGAAGCACAAGGGTTTATATCCGCTAATGTAGTTGCATCTGTCTCAGGTACGGTGAAGGCAATTGAGAAACGATTAGTTGTATCGGGTAACAAAGAAACCGTTATTGTAGTAGAGAATGATGGATTGTACGAGACAGTTCCTGCGATTGGACAGCAACGAGATTATACGAAACTTTCAAAGGAAGAGATTCGTAACATTGTTAAAGAAGCAGGTCTTGTTGGTATGGGAGGTGCCGGATTCCCTACCCATGTTAAAATCACACCAAAAGATGATAGTAAAATTGAATACGTAATTGTAAATGGAGCAGAGTGTGAACCGTATCTTACATCAGATTATCGTATGATGTTGGAAGAGACAGAAAAGATTATTAAGGGTTTGAAGGTCGAATTATCGCTATTTGAGAATGCGACAGGAATCATCGCGGTCGAAGATAATAAACCAGAAGCAATCAAGAAGTTACAAGAATTTGTTCAAAGTGAAGAAAGAATTAAGCTTCAAGTTCTTAAAACCAAATATCCGCAAGGCGCAGAACGTCAGTTAATCTATGCATGTACAGGAAGAAAGATTAATTCCTCCATGCTTCCTGCTGATGTAGGAGTTGTAGTTAACAACATCGATACGTCGATATCAATCTATATGGCGGTATGTGAATCTACACCCCTTATGAGAAGGATTATAACTGTTACAGGAGATGCCATTAAGGATCCACGTAACTTTAATGTTAAGACAGGAACAAACTATAGGGAGTTGGTAGAAGAAGCAGGGGGCTTTATTACTAAAGCAGAAAAGATCATATCTGGTGGACCAATGATGGGGCTTGCACTATTCTCATTAGATGTACCAGTAACGAAGACTTCGTCTGCACTACTTTGTATGACAAAGGATGAGGTAGCTAAGTATGAACCTACGGCGTGTATACGTTGTGGGCGTTGTGTTAAGGCCTGTCCATGTAAATTGATTCCTCAAAAGATGTATGAGTGTGCTAATAACTTCGATAATGAAGGTTTTGTGAAATTAAATGGCATGGAATGTTATGAATGTGGTTGTTGTACATTCGTCTGTCCAGCCAGATTAAGGTTAACACAGGCATTTAAGCAAACGAGAAGAAGTATCTTAGATAGCAAGAAAAAATAGGATATGAATAAGGACAACGAAATGAGAGGTGCAAAATCGTGAATGATTTATTGAATGTATCGGCATCACCACACGTAAGAGGCAAGGATTCTACAAGCACAATTATGCGAGATGTAGCACTTGCGTTGGTACCGGCCAGTATAGCTGGAGTTATTAATTTTGGATTGGAAGCATTATTAATTATATTAGTTACTATAGCAACTTGTGTGTTAACAGAGTACATATATGAAAAGTGTATGCATAAGAAGATCACAACAAATGATCTGAGCGCCCTTGTAACAGGGTTGCTACTGGCCTTGAATTTACCATCAAGTGTTCCACTATGGATACCAATTATAGGTGGTGTGTTTGCAATATTAGTAGTTAAGCAACTGTATGGCGGCTTGGGTCAAAACTTCATGAACCCAGCACTTGCTGCAAGATGTTTTCTATTAATATCATTTGCAGGTAGAATGACTACATTTACATATGACGGAATCACAGGGGCAACACCACTTGCCTTACTAAAAAGTGGAGAGAAAACGGCATCCGTTACAAGTATGTTTCTTGGTAATATATCAGGAACAATAGGAGAGACTTCAGCCCTAGCTTTGTTAATAGGAGCTGCATATCTATTGTTTAGAAAAGTAATATCACTTCGTATTCCATTAACGTATATAGCAAGTTTTATGGCCTTTATTCTAATATTCGGGGGAGAAGGGTTTGATACTACATTCTTATTAACGCATCTCTTTGGAGGTGGATTAATCCTTGGTGCATTCTTCATGGCTACGGATTATGTAACAAGTCCAATAACGCCAATGGGACAGGTTGTATATGGTATCTTACTTGGAGTACTTACGGGAATCTTTCGTATGTTCGGAGGCTCTGCTGAAGGGGTATCGTATGCTATTATCTTCAGTAATTTATTAGTACCATTGATTTAGAAGGTTACGCTTCCAATACCATTTGGAAAGGAGCGTGCTAGACATGAATAAAGCAAATAAGAAAGATAAGAGTAACCATACCATAATTAAAGATGCATTAGCATTGTTTTGCATTACTTTAGTAGCTGGCATCTTATTAGGTTTTGTATATGAGATAACAAAGGATCCAATCAAGGAGAAAGAACAAGAAGCAAAACAAAAAGCCTATCAATTAGTGCTTAAAGATGCAGAATATTTTCAGGAAAGTGAAACGGTTACTGCAGTAGTTGAGAAATCAGCTGATATATTATCCGATACGGATGGAGCATCAGATTTCTCAGGAATAACAATTAATGAAGCGTTAGAGGCATATGATTCTTCTGATTCCTTGATTGGCTATGTAATGACTGTAACAACAGCTAATGGTTACGGTGGAGATATTAAGATTTCTCTCGGTATTCGTTTGGATGGAACAGTAACAGGTATGGAGATCCTATCAATTAATGAAACTGCTGGTCTTGGTATGAAGGCAACAGAAAGTAAATTCAAGAAGCAGTTCAAGGATAAGAATGTAGATCTATTTATATATAGTAAAAATGGTGCAAATAGCAAAAATGAAATTGATGCACTGAGTGGTGCGACCATAACAACAGAAGCAGTAACAGGGGCTGTGAATGCAGGCATCTATTTTGCTAAGAATTGTTTAATTCAATAGGGGGGTGTAGAGATGAATAAGTATATAGAGCGTTTGTATAATGGTATTATCAAAGAAAATCCTACCTTCGTGTTGATGCTTGGTATGTGTCCCACATTAGCGGTAACTACATCAGCTATGAATGGTTTGGGAATGGGATTGACAACAACTATTGTTTTAATTATGTCCAATATGTTGATTTCTATGTTGCGTAAGATGATACCAGATCGAGTAAGAATGCCAGCATTTATCGTAGTTGTTGCTTCATTTGTAACAATTGTACAATTTGTTTTACAAGCATATATTCCATCACTATATGATACACTTGGAATTTATATTCCGTTAATCGTTGTTAACTGTATTATCTTAGGTAGAGCGGAAGCATACGCTTCTAAAAACCCAGTAGTATTATCAATCTTTGATGGAATGGGAATGGGATTAGGATTCACAGTAGGCTTAACACTAATTGGTGCTTTCCGTGAATTCATTGGTAATGGATCTATCTTCGATGTTGGTATTATGCCTAGTTCTTATGAACCAGCAACAATCTTTATCCTAGCACCAGGTGCATTCTTTGTACTTGCGATGCTAACAGCAATTCAGAACAAATTAAAAGCACCTTCTGCAACTAATGGAGAAGGAAAAGAGAATACAATTGCTTGTGGTGGTAACTGTGGGACTTGTCATGGTGTAGATTGTATAGTTAACCATGAAGTGTTAACAAAGGCAAAGGAAGGAGGAACAAAATAGATGAAAGAACTAATTCTTGTATTGATTGCGTCAGCTTTAGTTAATAATGTTGTATTAAGTCAGTTCTTAGGACTATGTCCGTTCCTTGGTGTATCAAAAAAGGTTGAAACAGCGGCTGGTATGGGTGCTGCAGTAATTTTCGTAATTACCATCGCCTCTGCCTGCACAAGCTTGATCTATGATTTTATATTAGTACCAACCAATTTGACTTACATGCAGACGATTGTATTCATCTTGGTAATAGCAGCATTAGTACAATTTGTAGAGATGGTACTTAAGAAGATTAGTCCAAGTTTATATAATTCTCTTGGTGTATATCTTCCACTGATTACAACAAACTGTGCGGTTCTTGGTGTTGCATTAATCAATGTACAAAAAGAGTATAATTTCATAACAAGTGTTGTGAATGGTTTTGGAACAGCAGTTGGTTTTACAATTTCAATTGTAATTATGGCGGGTATCCGTGAACGTATCGAACATAATGATATATCAAAATCCTTCAAAGGCTCACCAATTGTGTTAATTACTGCAGGTCTTATGGCAATAGCCTTCTGTGGATTTGCAGGATTACTATAGGAGGTAGACGTATGAGTATAGAAGGAATTATTGTGGCAACACTTATAGTCAGTATTACAGGCTTAGTAATTGGTTTACTTCTTGGTCTTGCAGGAGAGAAGTTCAAGGTAGAAGTGGATGAGAAAGAGTTAAAGGTTAGAGAGTTATTACCAGGCAATAACTGTGGTGGTTGTGGATTCGCAGGTTGCGATGCCTTAGCAAAAGCAATCGCGACTGGTGAGGCAAAATCCAATGCCTGTCCTGTAGCTGGATCTGAGAAAGCCAAATTAATCAGTGAGATTATGGGTGTGGAGGCTGAAGAAAAGGAAAAGCAAGTAGCCTTTGTTAAATGTGCAGGTACGTGTGATAAAACAAATAGAAAATATAATTACTACGGAATAAGAGATTGTAAGAAGGTAGCACTCATTCCCGGCAAAGGAGATAAATTGTGTTCCTATGGTTGTATGGGATATGGAAGTTGCGTAAATGCATGTGCTTTTGATGCGATACATATTGTAAATGGTATTGCCGTAGTAGACAAAGAGAAATGTGTTGCTTGTGGTAAATGCATTGAGGAATGTCCAAATAATTTAATTGAACTTGTTCCTTATAAAGCAAAACATTTAGTAAGATGTAATTCTAAAGATAAAGGTAAGGACGTAAAACTTGCATGTGAAGCTGGTTGTATCGGTTGTATGATTTGTAAGAAAAATTGTAAAGATGAGGCAATTTCTGTAGTTGATAATATTGCTTATATTGATTATAATAAGTGTACAAATTGTGGACAATGCGCAGAGAAATGTCCGGTAAAGGTAATTGTGTAGGGTTGAATATATAGATACTATGGGGAAATGTAGCAGAACACTCGTTAAGTTTCAGTCACCAGCGATATATGCTTGGTGACTGAATATTGGGGAGAATGCAGGGGATATGGAACAAGTTGGTTAATACAATATAAGAGGGATTAAGATGTACAAAGTAATTATTGCAGAGCGAGATATGGAATATATCAGACAGCTCCAAGGAATTATTACAAAAGAATATAGAGATTGCCAAATTATAAACATTGTAGGATCCTCAAGAGAAGTTATAGAGCTTTTAAATCACGAAGATACAGATATAGATATTGCAATTATTAATGTAAAGCTAACAGGGGTTAATGGTTTAGAAGCAATAAAAAAGATAAGGCAAAAGAATGTAGAAACTCGCATAATTATATTATCGGAGTTTGGATATCTTGAATTTGCAAAGGAAGCAATAAGACTAAAAGCGGATAGCTATATTACAATGCCAGCCAGTGATTATGAATTAAGTGAGGCTATAGATCTTTGTTTGAAAGAAATTGTGCGCATAGAGAAATACAGACGTACGATTTGTAGCGTTACATCCGAATACCAAGAGGCAAAGCAATATATCGAATATAGTTATATTTATTCAGTGGTTTTTAGTAAGCTAACGAGTAGAGAAATCAAAAAATATGTAGATCTTTTAGGAATTAGTATGCGTGGTTGCATGGTTAATCTGGAGTTAGAGTCAGAGGACATGAGGTTGATTAATAAGCAGACGGTTATTCAGCAGATATATGAATGCATACATGAACATGATAGTAGTATGTTTCGTTTTGTTTTTGGTCCTAGGATGGGAAAACGTATTATACTATATGTATCATATAATTGCGAGGAAACAGAAGAAAATAAAGAGAAGTTAAAAGAACTACTTAATGCTATAACAGAAGATATTAATATGAAGTTATCAATTAATATACATCTAGGTATTGGTAAGGTTGAAGAAATTAGTAATATCTATGCATCTTATCAGGATGCAATCCGTAGCTTTCGAGTTAATAGATATACACGTAGTAATTTAGAAGATTCGGAAGAGTTTTATAATAATCTATATAAAGATTTAGAGAAAAAATACCTTAAGTCATTACGGTTAAATGACTGAGAAAGTTCAAATTACTTAAATCATTTATTGGATACCATGGATTATTTTAGTGATGAGGTAAGAAGAAGCAAAGTCATTGAGTTATTGGTACTGACACGACATACAATGACTGCATTTGATTGGGAATCCTACACGCAAGATAATTTAACTAACTATCTATTAGCGGTAAATAATATACCAAGTAACGAATTGAAAGCGTGGGCGCACCAGACATTTGAATATATTCATTATAGTCAGATGGATCAGAATCGTCTATATACGAAAGCAGTTAGTGATGCCATTAATATTATCGATAGTGAATTCGTTAAGAATGTAACGCTAGAAGACGTAGCAGGAAGAGTTGGTGTTAGTTCCCAGTATCTAAGTAAGATATTTAAAGAAGAGACAAATCAAACATTTGTTGAATATCTAACAAACCTCAGAATTACCCGTGCGAAGGAAATTATTCAAACTTCGGATCAACCTATTAAACAGGTGGGGATTATGGTTGGGTATAAAGATCCTAATTACTTTAGTAGAATATTTAGAAGCGTAGTGGGAATCTCTCCATCAGATTTTAGAAAGAATGTAAAAACAAGATTGAGTTCAAAAGACTAGGGTATTTAATATGGGGCATCTTCCTTAAGGAAGATGCCCCATAGATTTCTTAACAGTAATAATTAAATAACATACCACTATATACGGAAGTAAGATATGGATTAGGATAGTGGTGAGAACCGTAATTTGGATAAGAACATATTTTCTGATCAAGATAATCCATAGGGTTAATGGTTATCTTAGAGGTTTCTCTTAGTAAATCAATAGATATTTTGTCAGGGTGAGTAAATAAAGTTTTGACAGTACCATCTGACGCTGCATGATCTACAATTATAGAATACATAAATAGATCACCACTTACTATTCTATTAAT
>NZ_CBDLAM010000019.1:0-29810 GCF_965301125.1 Anaerosporobacter sp.
TGCCAAATACAAACCTAATCCAGTACTTATTCCAAACAACACATAGATTATGATAAGTGATGCCTTACGACTAAATTGTAACGATTGATCATTGTTTTTCGTATCTATATAATTATTAATAGCTGTTGTGGTTAAATCAAATAAGAACATAGAGACAAAGAAAACTAACGTTAGTTTCCAATCAATGTTCTGTTTATGATATACTAAAAGGCCAATTGTCATTAAAAATGCAAAAGTACTTGTTATTTTAGTCCTAATTTCTACATAATCTAAAAATCTTTTAACCATGATTTCATTTTCCTTCCATATATGACTTTTCATATATGATTTCCATGAATACAAGGCAAAAATAACAATTAAGCTAAATGAGCAGCTTTATTTAATATGGATATTAATTTGTTTTTCTTACTTTCTGTCAACTCTAACTCGTTAATAATTTTCATAGACTTTGCGTGATATCTGCTCACTACCCAGTGAGTAAACTTAAGTCCACCTGCTTTATTCACGGCGTCATTAATATCTTTTCGCGTCACTTGGTTGTTACTTGCCTTTTCTTTAAACTCGCTCATGTCTTCCAGTGCTTTGATTAATGGCAAAGTAATAACACCTTGTTCAAAATCCGATTGCACAGGCTTCTTGGCTACATCAACCGTCTTTTCAAAATCAATGCAGTCATCAATCAATTGAAATATCATACCTATATAGTGCCCTAGTTGTTTGTACCTCTTACATTCTGTCTCCTTACAGTCCGAGAAGATAGCTCCGGCATAAAAGGAAGCCTCAAATAGCGCTGCTGTTTTTCCATCAATAATCTTCAGATACTGATACATGGACAGATTTAAATTACCATTGTTAAGATACTGATTTAGCTCTCCAAGACAAACTTTTCCCATATAGTTTTGCATATTAAGATCTAAATAGTCTTCTTTATTTGAAATACTCGCTACCAAATTAAGTGCGACGCAAAACAGATAATCTCCGCAAATAACTGCAGTTTTTTTCCCATATTTCTTTTGTAATGTTACATCTCCTCTACGTAGATCAGCATTATCAATTACATCATCATGAAGCAACTTAGACTTCTGTATAATTTCAATTCCTGCTGGCAATTTTATAGCTTTTGGATGAATCATTCCATCTTTTTGCTAAGCAGCTTTTAATAGCGATATCGCACGTATAAACTTTCCCTTAGACTCCGTTAAATGTTTTGTATAACCTCGAATAAGAAGTGGTGAAGTAGATAATGAGTTATCTACTTCACTTTTAACAAGTTCTAAGGCATCATCAAACTTTACTAGTTTGATATTCTCTTTTATTTTCATCTTGTTATTAATCATTATAAATATACAGCTTTCTTACAAATCCTAATCGTTTCCAACGTTTCTTAAGAGCAGGCATTGCATAGTAATCAAGACCAATTGTTCTACCAGCTCCGATTAACACTGCTATTCCAGCGAAGAACATCCAAATAGTGTTTAGATATAAACCAGTTGTACAAACGAACATTAATTGTAACACTAATGATACAGCTGAAGCTGGAGTAGTAAATAAACCACCTATTAAAGCTAAACCTATTAAGATCTCTGCTACAACAATAAGAACTTGCATAACAACTTGCACTTCGTCACTTGATAAAACTAACTTGTCAAGGAACCAGTTCATAAATGGAACATCAATCTTGAATGCATAATCCCCAATTGCTGATTCAGCTAATTCTTTACCTGAAACAAAAATTAATCTGAATATACCTAGGAAATCAAAGTTCATTAACACATGTCCAATCGCTTCTGTTGCTGATGCTGCTGCATCTGCTACAGCTCCTGATACTCCTGTTGCTGCTGAAACTACATCCACAGTAGTTGTTGCTGCTGCACTTGTTGCTGATGAAATTGCATCTGAACTACCACTTGCAGCACCACCTATAATACTATCATACCAAGCATTGGCCCCACCAAAAAATCCTGTTAGTTTAGGAGATGTTAACCAACCTTCAACTATCTTCATGATTCCTTCAAATAGCCATACAGCACCAAGCCAAACTCTTAATGGTACTAACAAGAAACTTGGAGTTCTGTTTGAGAAATGTCCTCCAACAAAACTTCTACAATTTCTAATAGTGAAAAACTCATGTTTTATATAGCTAAATATCTTATTCCAGCCTAATACTTGTATAAAATAAACAATATTGATAAAATGCTTTGCAAACATTGCCAAGAAGGAAGGCAAGCTAAACATACGGTTTGGGAAACCAACATGTGCTACACCGTAGCGACCTCCGATACAGACCATAACCCCATGGAAAGAAGGTTTATACTCTTCTAGCTCAGTTTTTCCTGTAATTGCACAGAATATATTATGAGCAGCTGTATGGGCAGATTGTTCCGCATTTTCTACCATTTGAGGAACAGGACGTTCTTCTCCTTCTGGTATATAATACATGTTATCGCCAACAACATAAACGTTTTCATCTTTTGTTGAACGAAGATGAGAATCTACTTGGATTCGTCCACCACGATTTAGTTCTAACTTATCTCCAGAAGCTTGCGTAATATCAGAACTTTGAATACCTGCAGCCCAAATTACTGTTCCCGCTTCATGGCGTTCTACCTTATCATCTTTTTTAAGTTCAATAAAATCAGTGCCTATAGCACAAACTGATGTGCTTAATAATAGTTCAACGCCCATTTTTTGTAGACGTTTTGCTACCTTGTTGGATAGTTTTTCAGGCATATTAGGTATCGGTCTGTTAAGTCCATCCACGTTATACATAGTAACATCTTGTCTATCTATGTTATATTTTTCACAAAGAATCGGAACATATTCCGCTAGCTCACCAACCATCTCTACACCTGTAAAGCCTGCACCAACTACATAGAAAGTTAATAGCTTTTTACGGTTTTTAGCATTAGGTTCGCAAGACGCTTTTCTAAACATATTATGTATATGTTCTCTTAAATTAACAGCATCTTCATAAGACCAAAGTTGATGTGAAAACTCTTCTGCCCCTGGCACCCCATAAAATGTAGGTTTAGAGCCTGCCGACATTACTAAAACATCATAGTCATATGACTCCTGCTTACCAATAACAGTTTTTTTGTCATAATCAATTGAAGTAACTGTATCTAGCTTTACATCAACTCTTCTACCAGCAAATACTTTTTTTAAATCGATCTTAATACTATCCTCATCAACACGATTTGCTGCTACTTCATGAAGTTCAGTAAGCATGGTATGAAATGGATTCTTATCAATAATAGTAATGCTTACACCTTCATGTTTTTTAAATTTTTTTGCTAGTTTTTTTGCAGTCAGAATACCTGCATATCCTGCACCAACAATTACAATTTGTTTCTCCATTGTCTTCTCCTTTGATAATTTGACTATATCCTAGTCGGATGTATTATTATAGCAAGTCCGACATATTTTTGTCAAATGAATTCACCAAAAAAGTATTAATTGAGACACCTTTCTCAATAACACTAGACAATCCACCTTATTAATTATTTCTTGTTTCGTTTACGCCAATACTTCTGTAACTCTGATTCATTTAACGTCTGAATGAAGTCTATCTTTATATCAAGAAAGACTTTAAGCTCTGTAATGATAAAGTAAAGAACTGCTCTACTCTCGAACTCCTCTCTTGTGGTAGGGAGCTCATCTCTCCCCACTTCTTCTTGAATTACGTCTAATCTCTCTGCTAATACAACTGAATCATCATATTCATGAAAATGATTTGACATCTCTTTCATAAATTCTGCTATTATATAGTGCTGACGATACGTATGTTTTAACAAGTCAACACTCATATAAAGACGCTTTAATACAACACATTGTCTTTTACGCATCTCCATATATTCTAGATAGTATTTCGTATCACTAATAAGATTATTGTTTACATTTTCGTATGCTTTAGCAATAGCCGCATCCACGTCTCGTTCTAAAGTATCAAAACAGAATCTTTCTTCATCCTCTTTGTTATGCAATAACATATTATCTGCAACTGTGCAAATCAACTTACGCATATCTTCTTCCACAGCTTCTTGATCCCTCAATATCTCATCTCTCATTGTTGGCATATACAAATTCAGAATAATTCCTATCCCTACACCAACGGTTAATAACAATGTCTCATTTTCAATAAGTGCAGGATTCATATTCCCTTCCATCATAAAATGAGTGGTTATAACCGTACATATAGATAGTGCATCCTGTAGACCTAATAAGAAACAAAACAACACAGATAAGAACATATATATTGCAAATGCCCAGATGTGGTACCCCCAAATGTTGAATACCACAAATGCAATAATAAGCGACATAAAATATGCCAACACACGTTTACCGGCAATCTTTAACGTTTCTTTCTTCGTCCCCTGAATCGTTAATAGTGTAATTACCC
Organism: Anaerosporobacter sp.; assembly: GCF_965301125.1. Taxonomy (NCBI): domain Bacteria; kingdom Bacillati; phylum Bacillota; class Clostridia; order Lachnospirales; family Lachnospiraceae; genus Anaerosporobacter; species Anaerosporobacter sp. The sequence goes on from NZ_CBDLAM010000019.1 coordinate 4,400, forward strand.
CAGCAGACGTGCTGTATTTTAAATTAAGGATATTACAAATAATAATAGCTAAAGTACTACCAATTGCAATCTTAATCACTTGTAAAATACTGTTTTTATTCACCAATAAAACCCTTCCATATAGAAATTATAAAAACGTATAATAATGAGATTAGTATGCAACTAATTATTATTAATTATTATCTTGTTGTAGTGTCATCATAATTGGTGGTATTAACTGTTTCTTTCTAGAAACAACACCTTCTAGAATAATCTTTTCTTCAGGATTTACCTTGAATGCATTCTTAACAACATCTGCAGAACCGTCACCTTGGTAAATAAGTTCTGTTGATTCTTGTAATATGTTAGTAAGCATGAAAAATAACATGTTAACCCCATGATCTTTGAACGCCTTATCCATGTATGGAATTAATTTGTCTTTAATCTTCTCTAACTCTTCTTGATTCATTGCTGTAATTTGACCTACACCAAATGTTAAATCACCTGCAGTAAACTTCTTGAAATCTTGATAGAAGATTTCTTCAGGAGATTTACTTAATAGGTTACTACCAGCTGTAAACATTTCTTGTGCATAAGGTTCGATCTCAATACCAGCGATTTGTGCTAACTTTTTAGCTGCCATCTCATCCACTGGTGTACAAGTTGGTGAACGGAATACTAAAGTATCTGATAAAATTGCAGAGCATAATAAACCTGCAATATGTTTTTCAATTGGAATATTATTCTCTTCAAACATTTGGAATACAATTGTTGAAGTACAACCAACAGGTTGATTACGGAAGTATACTGGACTAAGTGTCTCAATGCTTCCGATACGGTGATGGTCAATAATTTCAAGAATTTCAGCTTCTTCTAAACCATCTACTGCTTGGGAACGTTCACTATGATCCATAAGAATTAGTTTTTTCCTTGTAGCATCTAATAAATTACGTCTGGAAATCATACCAATGAGTTCACCAGTCTTCTTATCTAGAATAGGGAAATCACGATATCTCTTCTTAGCCATGACAGCACGAATATCATCAACAAAATCTTCTGTAGTAAATGTAATTAGATTATCTCGTTTCATAAAGAAGCTAATTGGCATACTTTGGTTTACCAATCGTGCAACTGTGTAAGTATCATATGGTGTTTTAATAATTGTACAGTCTTTGTCTTGTGCTAATTTAGTAATTGTTTTGGATACCGTAGCACCATCACAAACAATAATGCATTTTGCATGCATTTCAATAGCACAAAGCTGTGATTCATAACGGTTACCCAAGATAACAACATCATTATCTTCGATATAGTTTTCCATAAGATCTGGATTAGCTGCTGCGATTAAGACTTTACCTGAGTCAACAATTTTCTCAGCATTGCCTGCGACTAATTCACCTTGTAACGTATCTATAATATTTGCGATTGGTGTCTTTGCAGTTGATAAAATCTTATTATCATACACATTCATATAAGTTTGTGCGATATCACCGATCGTAATAAGTCCCATTAATTGATTATCTGCTTCAACAACTGGTAACGTTACTACACTGTTCTCGTTCATCTTTTCCCATGCACGTCTAATTGACATGCTACTATTAATTCCTTTGATTTTACGCATCTCAATATCTTTAACTTGAGTACGTACATCAGGAAGGTATCCTGGTTGATTAACTCCAAAATATTGAAGTACAAATTTTGTCTCCGAATTTACTTGTCCTGCACGTTTTGCTTTGTATTTGTTACCAGTTAACTTGGATTTTAAATCTGCATACCCAATAGCAGAACAAATGGAGTCAGTATCCGGGTTACGATGTCCTATTACATATATTGTCTTGTTCTTTTCTTCTTCAGTCATAATTACTCCTTCTAAATTATGCAAAATTTCTTAATTTCATTTTTCCATTGTCTTGTTTGCATTATACATCTAATATGGATTATTTGTAGCTATTTACTCATTACCCTCTAGTCGATGATATCATCAATGGTAATAACATTCGTTATACTTTGTGAGAACTTGCCTTCTTTTGCTTGCTTCATCAACAAGAACATATTTCTAGTTTCTGCTTTTTTAATTAGTTCCCCTACATAAACTTTAACTTTTTCAAGTTGATCTGAAGTTGGAGTTACACGGTAGATTTGTTCTATTTTTATTTCCAAGTACTCCATAGCACCTTCTGCAACTTCATATTCTTGTTGTTTTATCATACTGTAAGCAAAGTCCGTGATATCTTGTAACGTATAACGTGGTAAGATAATTCGATGCGTAAAGAATGTACGAAGATCTTGTTCCCTATTCATTAATTCTTCCATATTTCTTGTACGGTCTTCAAACAAAACAAGAATTCTTCCATCGTAATGTTCAATCATATGAATAATCGACTTAACCGTACTAGAGTTTAATAAACTAGCATTTTCAATGACTAAGGAACCATCTGCTAATTGTTCCATCTTTTCAAGTAAATTAATGTTATTTAGCTTAGATGCACTTATCTTTGCAACCTTTTTTGTAGGGATACGATTTAACTTCCACATTGCAATGGCTATGGCTCTTGCTAATGAAGTCTTACCCGTTTGGATATCTCCACAAACCATAAAGTTATTGCATTGTTTTCTACTATCCATATTTTTTAGTATGGATAGTAATTGATTTTTAATTGACTCATTGTTAATGAAATTTTGGAAAATCGTATTTAAATTGACCCCGTAAGCATAAATGACATCTCCATCTTCTACGATATCAGGAGAATCGTGACGGTATGTTTTAATAACATCATCCTCCTGTATCTTTTGCATCTTATCTTTCATCTTCTGTAACTCGTCTTCAGTAAGGCTATTTTCTTTCTTAGATTCTTGTTCTTCAATCGCCGTATTCTCTTCAGAAGAAGATTGTTCTTTCAATGAAGTCTTCTCTTCTATAGTTGCCTCATTATCAGGCTCATCTTTAATTCTGTCCGCACTTTTATCCAGTTGTTTAAGATTATCAAGAGCATTCACACGAGCTTTGACTTCTTTTATTATATCTGGTGTAAGTACGTACTCTGATTTCACCTGCGTTACAGTTGATTTCTCTGTTGCATTTTGTGTTTCTGTCTCTTTTTCTGTTTCCGTTTCTGTGTCTGTTTCTGCTTGTGTTTCTGTTTCTGTTATTTGCTGACCTTGCTCCTCTTGTTCTTGCTCTACAGGTTGTTCTTCTGGGACCACAGCTTCTTTGGTACACTCTTCTTGTTCTTTGACAGTTTCCACTTCTGAAAGATCGTTTTCTTTATCTGCTGCTTTACCAGTATTAAGATATAAAGCATCGTTATCAAATTGATTGCTATCTGAAACAGTATTATCAATCTCAAGTGTAGACGATACAGTAACTGGTTGATTTACAAACCTTTGTTGGCTTATACCTCTTTTTTGTTTTACCTGTCTAATTACCTCTTCTAGGCTTTTAGTGGCATCAAATTCTCCAGCTTTTAAATTATCTGTAATATTAAATCCACTTGTATAATGTTCCTTTAATAAACGTGCTTTTTCAACCACAATTCCTTGTCCAAACCATAGAATAATATCACTACATTCATCTATGCATTTATCTACTTGTCCTGTTTTATGATATAACTTAGCAAGTTCATATGCCCATTCTTCCATATAATCCTCTTGCTTAAGTTGCACCAACGTTTCAATTCGCTGTGCATAAGGAATATGTTTTGCTTTCTCTATTCTATATCGTAATACCAAACGATATGGATCTTTTGGAGCAATTCGAAGATACTCCTTATAAAACTCCTCAGTTTCTTCCATATTCTTCATCTTAATTGACAAGTCAATTAACTGTTCAATTATTCTTCTAGAACAAGATCTTTCATAGATTCGCAATAAAATCTCCATAGCATCTTCATATTCATCATTATGAATAAGAATCTCTGCAATAACAGATAAATCGGACATACTTCTGATTTTATCAACATTCAGAGTTTCAAGAATCTTCATTGACTTCAGGTATTGTTTATCCTGTGCAAGTCTTTTTATTTCTTTCATCTTAAGACTAGAAGCATACCGTTCCATTCCTAGCACCTCCATATGCATACTGTAGAACTTCCTACCAGCCATTTTTAAATTCCTCTAGACTCGTTCCACGTTGTAACATCTATCCCTTATATAATAGTAAATAAAGATACTATTTTTTATTGTTCCATAGTTCTCCTTGTTATTATAGCATTTTCTGTCTATATAAGACAAGATAGTATTTCTTCTACTATAAAAATCGTATTTATGTTCTATGATTTGTGAATCAAAAGTTAAATTTTGTAATCGCAACAAAAGGTAAACTACAATATTTCACTATACATATGAAAATCCATATGTCAAGTATAATTTGTGTATTTACATTGTAAAATCCACATGTACAAAAAAACCTCCAAGTGCCAGTCTACTAAACAGCTCACTTGGAGGTGCATACATGCATAATGATTATATAAAAGATTTAAACAAGCGGAACATCTATAGCACTTCTTAGTGTGTACAAGACACCCCAGGAAGGCGAGGCATGGATGCCGACGCCAGCCAAAGCTGAGGCAGGATGCCGAATCGAAGGCGTTTCCGTACCCTTTAGATACCTCCCCGTACACACTTAGAAGTCCTTTAGATGTGAAGCGTGTTTCGTGTCATAGTACGTCAGCTAAGAAGCTGCAACAACCTATATAGAGTTTTGCCTCCACCCTAATCAAACAAGCTTGTCTGTTCATATTGTAACGGAATATATTCCATCTCCGTCGTATCTACATTACTATTGTACTCCACAACGACCGTTTGTTGCTTATTATCATTCAAACGTTGTCCAAGAATATAATTCACATCAAACTTACCTGTAATAGCAGGTGTTGTTCCTCTGGCAGGTACAATTAGCTGTACTTGATTCACCTTCAATAACTCAAAGATTGGTTCCCAGATGTAGACGTCTTTGGCCGCACCGAATGGGTTATCAATAAAGATTACTTTACGAAGCCCTGTATTATCGATATTACCTGAATTCATATACGTAATGTAGTTGATGATTGCGATCAAGAACTGGATATAGATACCTTGGGATTGTCCCGTACTACCAACCGCTTCTTCATAACGCAGGTGTCTACTTTGTTCTTTAATACGCTCTCTCTTATATAACGTTAATTTAATACGATTCATATCTGTTACGATAACAGAGAAGAGACGTTTTAGAGATAATGAAGCTTTGATGTATTTAATCTTGTCATTTGGTGTCTCGTATTTGTCAACACTAGCTACGACCATGTCAATATAGTCTGACATTCTTTGCCCCTGTAATTCTTCATTCACATAAGGGATACTTAAACCAATCATAGGAATCTGCTCATTGTCTAACATGATCTTTGATAGTTTTGGCAAACGTTCTAACGCCACTTTTACATTATCACAGCGCTGTAAACATTGGTTTTCGAAGCTTTGTTTCATTCGTTCCATATCTTCAAGACCTTGTTCCACACGCATTCTTTCTAAATGTATGCAATCACATACTTCCGTTAGATTGTTCTTCAATAAATTTGATTCCTCTAATGTAGTTGGTACAGTGACCGCGGTACGTAACTCCCCTGCAAGTTCATAAGCCTTAAGAATTTCCAATGTCTGAGCAGTCTTTTGTAACTGCTGATAGAATTCATCTCGTTTTCTGCTTGTATCTTTTGCTATGGATTCCAAATCCCTAGAAAGTTTCTTCACGAAAGCTTCCATATCTTCGATTTCAAAAGGTTGTACCGTTGTAGATTTTGTCAGTTCCATTTGACGATAGATTCTTTCCATATCTTCTTTAGCATTTTCACATATCTTCATGGCTCTTTCAGCACGAAGGAGATCCTCCTTCATTCTCTGCTTCTTCATTATCATAACTTGAAGAGCAGACTTTTGTTCGTCGATATTGGTATCTGCCGTAATCTGTCTGAGCGTCTCTTTGAATACATCACCGAATTTTTCTTCAGCTACAGTACGCGCTTGTTCTACTTTACCATCTAATTGATGCATCATGGCTTTCTTTTCATCAATGCTTTCACGTAGACAACTAAGAATCGTTTCTTGATTAAGGTAATCTGCATTCTCACTTTGTAAGATATCATCACTAATAGAAATTAAAGAATGGTTATTCTTCATCTCTTCTAATGTCGCCAAGCTAATCTTGCGTTTTGCAATTGCCTTCAAGCTACGATTCATAGCATTGACATAAGAATTAAGAAGTCGTTCTTTGTCTCCTAAATCACTAAATTCTTTCTCGTATGCATCTTTTTTACCTAAGAATTTTGCATCTAACTGCTCTTCTGATAAAGAAAGCACTTCAAATTCTTCCTCTTTGTAGTATGGAAGGAAGAGAGTTATCCACTGCTCCTTGCAAAATCTTAACTGTTTATCCACAGAATCCACTTGCGTTTTCCACTCTATGTGTTTAACTTTACACTCATCACGCATCTGGCAAATTCGTTCATAACGTTCATTTATTTGGTCACTTTCACCACGTAGCACCAAACTCTCTTCTTCAAGATTACGCAGTTCACTAGAAACAGACTCAATTTCAACAAGACGAGTACGTTCTTGTTCTTTTTCTTCTATTGCCTTAGTAACCCTAGAAATCTCTTCCGTCATTTTCTCTATGGATTGCTCTTTTTTCATGTAATCAGTTGCTAACTCATGAATCTCTTTAGCAAGAGAATCTAACTCTTGTTTACATTGAATATGACTTTGTGCCACTTCTGCATACTTGGCTTGCTCATGACCAAGATAAGAACGAACGTTATCCATATCTTTTTTGAGAATTTCTTCTTGTTCCTCTAATTTTCTAAGAAGTTCTTTTTCTTCTATCACCTCACCACGAACAATACTTTCTTCTTCCGCCATCCGTTCTTCACGGTAGAATAATTCTTCTTCTTTCATTGCAAATGTGATTGACTTCTTAGATAAGTTAATGGTTCCTTGCTTAATCTCTTCTAGATTCAGAATCGGTATTGCATATGCACCAAAATCCTTGCGGTGGAAATAGCGGTCTTCTAATAACGACTCATAATCCTCCATAACAATCAATGAATATGGTAGAATTGGAATCTTACGTAATAGATGCTCTCTTTCCTTAACAGGCAATGTATGAAGATACGCAGTTCCTGTCATAACTTGATCTTTGTATCTCTTCTCTAAGTATTCTTTTACCTTCGTTAGCCCTTCACTCTCTACATCAAGATTTCTCTCCATGAGTTGTGACAAATATCTTTCATTTACCTGAATACGTTCTTTGGATTTAACCATCTTTGTTACGAGTGTCTTATATTGCTCTTCCAACTCTTGTATACAATTGTCCTTAGATACAATATGATATACCTCTAATAATTTCTCGTATTGTGCCTGACGTACTCTATAACTTTCAATCCACTCTTCGTATTCCTTTATCGTGGTAGCAAGTCTAGTCTTCTTCTCTTCCTTTATTTGCAAACTTGTCTTCAGTGTAAGTAAGTTTTCTTGACAAGCCTCTAATTCCCCTCTGATAAGCTGTAGCTTATCTTCAGAATCTTTATTTTCTTCTTCTACTTGCCTTATGGTAGATTGAATCTCCTCAAGGAATAATAGGCTTACATTCTTACGCATCTGATTGAGTTTCTGCTTAAGTGTTACGATCTTCTCTTCAACGCCTGTAAATGCATTCTCTTTGATTGCACGTTCTATATCAAGATTTCTTTCCTCTTCGCTCAAATCTGTTAAGGTTTCCTCTGCTTCTTTCAATTGAACAAGTAATGTAGATTTTGCCTCTTCTAACTCTTGTACTTTCTGATCCATATGAAGTTTCTTATTGAAAGCAAGCTGGTTTAACTCTTTGATTTCTACTTTGTTACCACCTTTAATAGCATCTAAGGACTCCTTTAGTTCATCTCGATTGCTTTTTTCCTTCAGATACTCTAGATAATCATTCATACACTCTTTTAAAGAGATGTCTTTTTGTTTTCTAACTAACAACTCTTCTTGCAACTGAATTTCCTTTGTTAGCTGTGTAATCTCTTGATTGATTTCTACAAGACGAATTTCATTCTTCTTAAGTTTCGCAGCTTCTACAATAATCTCAAGATGTTTCAGTTTTTTATCTAATTCATCTTGTTCCTTGCATAACTGTTCATAATATGCTTGTTTTTCGACAATACATTTTTCATTATAATTATAGGCTTGGTGTAACTTCGTCTTTAATTCATCATCTTTCGTATATACATGGTCAAGCACACTTAGGCGTTCCTTCAACCCATCAATAATCTCTGTCTGACGATCATAGAGATTCAAAGTTGCCTTCTTTTGCGATAATTCAACTAATTTATCTTTGATATTAAGAAGTGTTGATGCCATATTATCTTCGCTTGTATTACTATCACCATCTTTGCGATCATACCCACTATCTAAATAACGATTGTAAGATTTCTGAATAATCTCTTCAATAAAAAGATCTTCTACTACCTTACGAGTTGTCTTATAATTTGTCTCAAAATACGTACGAACATGACCTTCTGTCTTGTTAATACCACGAATAATTTCCCATTCACTTTCATAAAGTCCATAACCACTTATAAATTGTTGATATTCTCCTTTACGGTCGAATATCTCTACACGAAGTCCTGGATTTCTCTGTATGTCCTTTAAGTATTGTTTCAGTCCAGAGTAGGTAATACGTTCATTTTCATCTACGAGTGGCAAATTACGAATATCGTTTTCATTATATTCACGGTAGAAGATACAATAATTGAAATAGTCAATAGAGGCCGTATCTTTCTCTTCCTGGGTTGTCCCTTTTCTTGCGCAGAATCCTGTTGTCATGTACTGGAAACCATCTTTTATGTTGTTATCATTAAGCTTCCATTCAATCAAAGAATGAATTGTGGAACTTCCTCCTGAAGTACGGAATAACTTCTCAACAGGTTGTTTATCATCTAATGTACAATTGGGTATTACCGTTTGTAATAATAAGAGCATAAGCACACTCTTACCGCCACCATTGGCAAGGTCATATAGCATGTTCTTCCCATACGGTTTCATCATGAAATCATCATAATACTGCGTACCGAAATTGTATTTTACATTGTTAACACGCAAGCGATTAATATGAGGCATTGTCATCATCCTCCTTTGTCATAATCTCGTACAAGCGGCCACGCTCTTCTTCAAAGTATCTAGTTATTATAGCGCGGAAGCGGTCTGTAATATAATAACGCTCTTCCATCTCTAGAAATAAAGATTGGGACATTAAGAAATTGAATACAAGCTTCATATATCCATATCTCGATCCTCTGGATGCCTTTCCACCCATGTTTTCTTCATTAGCTACACTAGGAAGCTCATCCCATAGATTCGCAATCGCTTCAAAACTATTTTCTTCTAATTCATTCAAACGAAACTGCTCCATGCCTGATATTACATTATGGAGTCCCGCATCTACTGCTTTCATAATGTCTTCAATTTTCACATATTCCGTATACGTATACGTGCCTGATCCTGTATAAAACTTGGTAATAATCTGATAGATAATAAAGTAACATAAGTACAATTCTTTATTCAAACGTACACCAATTAAACGACGCAACTCCTCGTTGGTATATCCAAACACGCGATTATGATTCCCTGCTGTTATGAATAAGGATTCATTGTATTCATATAGCTTTAGATTCATTTGGGTTAACATCGTATCTAACAGATTAGCAACTTCTGCATGATCACGGTATTCTTGATATAAATCCACATTCTTAGATGTTCTCATGCTAATCTCTTCGCCTGCGATTAGTTTTCCAAACAACTCCATCGCTTTTTCCAAACTATGGTTATCCATATTAACAAACATACTCCTTCCTTACAAACTCGATATTGGAAGTAAAGAAACTTGCTTTCTCTTCACTGGAAACAATCTGTATATTCTCGATCATATCTTCACTTAATTCCTCTGACATTACTATTTCAAAATGTAATTTCTTATATTTTTCATTCTCTGGTAACCCTAACATATATGCAATTATACCTTCCAAAAACGTATCAGGTTCTTTCAAAGTTTCCCATAAGCGATATTCCTTCTTCTGACATAAATGAACTAAGAACGAATAGTAATCACTGTTCTTGAATATCTCATCAAAATACTTCACTTCAAGTTTCCGATTAAAAGAACGTAAATCAAATTGATTCTTTGCAATTAGCATATCAAATAATGTTTTTGCAATTGCAATGAAATTACTCTGAATACGTTCATCTTCTTTCTCATCTTCATATTCATAAGAAGCCGTTTCGACTACTTCTACCTTCTCTGCCTGTTCTTCTGAATTTTGCGGATACGTAGTAAGCTCATCAATACTCGCTAGATTCCATGTTTTTCGTATATTCGGTAATAATAGTGGTTCTATCATCTCTTTTAGTAAATTCGTATCTTTGTGTAAGCGAATTTTAGATTCATAATCTCTAAAATCGAAGGAAGCACGTAATTTATTAAACTTAGCTGTTTTAAGCATCTCATCAGCTTTCGTTTGAAGATCCATACAATCCACTAATAGCTCATTATGTTTTCCAATCGCCTTTAACAATTCCTTCTCTAACTCATGTACATCTTGTAACGATTGCATATAAGAGTCTGAATTTGCCTCTGAGCTATTGCCTAATTCAGCTTTTTCTACGGCTTTTCGTATTAACTCGGTGTTCTTAGAAAATAATCTTTGTTCTTCTTCGAACCATTTCATTCCTGTTTTTACAAAACTGTCATATGCCTTCATTCCTTCGAACACATCATTACTTAATACTTGGATTACTTCATTCTTACGTAGACGAAGTATATTTACTTCATGATTAATACGACGAACCACTTGAATTCCCGACCTAAAATCCTGAGAACGAATCATCTTCTCTAATAATAACTGCTCAATATTAATTTTACTTTCGTCTTTAATCTCTTTCGTATCCAGATAGAATTCGATGGCATCCGACGTTAAGGTATACGTAACTTGATCCCCATCTAATTGACTGTTAATTAACTTTACACGAGTTACATTCTTCTTACGAGTAGCTGGATCATAATAATCCATATAAAAAGGTTTTCCTTCGTTATGAATCTTATCAAATATATATCCGATCAATTCCTTTGTCTCATCCGATGAAGAAGGTATCCCAAAATCTCTTTCTAGTAACAGGGATAAAAAAGCAACGTATTTTGCATATGTTACTTCCATGTTGTTAAAATTATTTTCTTCTATAAAAAAGCGTAGTACCGCCATAAGCACGTAACCCATGTCGATATCAGCATACTTTCCTTCTTTGTACTGTGTGAGAGAGGAATCCTTTATTCTAAAAAACGGGTAGTATTTCTTTAGATTTTGCATACGTTCATAGTGAAAATCTACAACTTCTTGTATCATACTTGCCCCTCCTTTACCTTATCTCATTAGGTAACTACCTAAAACGCTACCCTCTATCATATCATATTTTGGGCGAACTGCATATAACAAAATGTTACAAGTAAAAAAGACAATTTCATCGATATACTTCCCGATTAAAATTGCCTTTTTAAATAAAAAATAAGGATAAGAGTTTAAAGTTTCAAATTAAAATTCGTTATAATAGGCTCTTGTTGTTATTAACTCTGGAGTTAATTCTATACCCTTTTTTTCTAAGTCTTTATAATGAATATCTAGTTCATGTATTTTTTTACTATTTTCTCTATAATAACGATTCATTGCCTCAGCAAATAATGGTTGATTTTCTAGTCGCTCACGAATTGGCTTCTTGAACGGACAGTAAAAAGCAAGTAATTCTCTTACATACTTATTTAAGCGGAGAGAACCTTTTGATTCATTCTTTATCCAATTCACGTAATCAATTACGAAGATTTCCCTAGAATTACTTTTTCCTTTTTGAATCTGATTTTTAATTCTCTCTTTGGTTTCTGCTGATAGATCTCGATTCTTCTTATAAAATTGAATATAGTCAACATATTCTGAAGTAAGAGATTTGTATTTGATATTATTCCATGCGGTTCCTTGAATACTTCTACAAAGTTCCCAATGGAATCTACCAAGTACTTTAATTAACATATCTTCTAAATCAACTTCTGCAAAGCATGGCAACAAGAATCGGCCACTGGAATCTCTCTTCTTACCCGTAATCTCCTGCCACATAATACCATTAACACCTACTGTTGGCAATAGTACGATATCTGGAAAAACTTCTTTTTGAATATATTCTTTTTCTATCTTCTTATCATTATCGTAATATAATGATTCACGATAAAATACTGAATAGTCGATCTCTCTTAATTGATTCATTACATAATTAACCTTAGCTGCTGTTACCAATGTACTATTTAAATTCTTCATAAACATATCTTTATGAAGTATTGGTATAAATGCATACACTTGTCCATTAACAAGTCGGTTATTGCATTGGAACATGTTAATGATTTCATAATTTATCTTCTTACACGAATCATTTAACAGCGCTTGCTCTTCTTGTGGAGTCATACGAATTGACTTCTTCATCTCACGAATCGACTCTGCATAATCCAAATCAAATTCGCTCTTAGAAGGCTCTTTACGCCCTTCATAGATTTCAACCAACCAATCTCTAATATTGTAAACCTTACATGGAATACTATCATCCACTTGCGTATCTAGATAATATAATTCTACTAATTGCTGTTTTGTTAATAATGTTTCATCAAGGAAACCATAACGAAGGAATAGATCAATTACTTTATCGGTATTCTTTTCCTTATAAGCTCTTAAAAACACATTTTGATAGATTGGATAAAACATCTTAGTTATATTTCTACGAATTGCTCTTGCTTCATCGGACGTATCGTATTTATCATCTAGACTCTTGAATAATGTAACGTTTTTCTTGAGTTCAACCGCTTCTTCAGCTCCAAGTTGTGCATATTCAATGATCTTTCTCATCGAATCCTGCAACTCATTCAATACCTTCATTTCCTCCGCTTCTCGCAGCCCCTCAGCCTCAGCCTCGGTCTTTTCATTATCAATCCCTGTTCCTGTAAGTAAAACCGAATATAAATGTTCCATCCTATCACGATTGATATATATTGTTCTTGCAGACTTCGTTGAAAGTAATTTTTCTGTGCTATTAATCTCATCTATAATTTGATCGATTAGCGTATCCAGTTCATCGTTCTTTCTACCAAGTTTATGTACCTCAATTGCAATGTTAATTGCTTGATAGAAAAGAGATTCTCCCGACTCACTAATTATATATTCAAGCAATTGACTCGTATATATTACTCTTTCAGTTGTTTCTGTTATGTATGTATTATAATCTGATATAATTTCATCAAGATGACGTATTGTTAATTCTTCACCACAAGCAAAAAAAGACTTTTGTATGTCTATCGGTACTTTACTAAGTACTCTATAGTAGTCCATATTCACACAATTTGTTAAAGCCTCTGCTGGAAATGGTTCAAGCATTTCTAAAGAATCCATCGGAGTCAAATGATACCCTACTTTAGCTGCCAGAACCTTGAACTGTTCATATGCATTGCTTAGAAACTCATATAGATTCTTTACTTTTAAGTCAAACTCAGTAAATATCTTATTCACTTCAACTAGACTTCTAGACAATCCTGCTACTAATAATCCTGCATAGTCTTTATTTCCGTCAATAATTGCATGTATACTACGCTTGTCCGTTGCCTCAAAAGGAAACAAGACTACGTCATCAAACGCTATATAACTACTAGTAAATCTACCTAGGTATAAGTCCGTTACTCCTATAAAGCTCCCCGAACCAACGATTAATTTTGAGCCTTCATTTTGTATAAGAACTCTTCCCTTTATCACTAAACATATTGTAGTTAAACGCTCGTGTTCTCCATAAATCTCTGTACCTTTTGCAAGTTGGTTTATTGTATGCGGATTAAGACTCACTCCCATTTTCTCACCTCGGAATTCAAATTTTGTCCTTATCGTATAGAATATCAAAACATTAACAATCCTATTATAATGCAAAATCCCTAGAACATCAAAACATATTTCTCTCTTTTTACGAAAAATGTGCAGAATTATAACCTTTCAGTTTATTTTCCCAATAAAAAAACCATTCAAAAACGAATGGTCAACTCTTTATATATTATATTAATCCGTGCGCCTTGCTTCGAATACTCCTCATAGACGTTACCTTCACAGTTAACTCGGCCCAGGCACCCTTACGGCACACAAGAGGTTTCGCTTAGTGCTGCTTCATTCCTGACCTGACACGGTTCACGAATTCCTGTTGCGTAAGACCCAGACGTCAACATCACTTATAAAGGGCAGCTCCACAATAGAATACCCTCAGACAAGACATCACCCCTGCTGTAGCGGATTGCAGGTACAGGGCACCGCTATCTCCCCGGCTGCACGGAAATTTTATGACAAATTTAATATACACCTTATAAAATTGTATGTTACACAGTTACATTTTGTACTGTATTCAGGTACTTAGTATACACAAATCCTTTAAGATTGTCAACACATTTCGCTTGCTACATTTATCCTTTTTTCTTTTCTTCTCGCAGTCTTTTAAAAAAAACCTTAAGCATTCGACTACATTCTTCTTCCATTACACCAGTCACTAATTCTACTTGATGGTTAAACTGGCTCATCTGCAAAAGATTTAGTACCGAGCCTGCGCAACCAGCTTTCGGATTCATACTTCCTACAACCACTCTCTTAATTCTTGCCTGCACAATTGCACCAGCACACATCTGACAAGGCTCAAGAGTGATATACATAGTGCAATCTTCTAATCTCCAATCTCCAAGTACCTTACTGGCCTTTTTAATAGCTAACAATTCCGCATGTGCCAATGTATTCTTATCCGTATTTCTTCTATTGTAAGCTCTCGCTATAATTTTATCTTCATATACAATAACGCACCCAATCGGCACTTCATCAATCTTGTCAGCCTTTTTTGCCTGCTTCAAAGCTTCTTTCATATATCTTTCGTCCATATCTAGCCAACATGCTCCTTTTTTCGGTATTGAATGCAAAACTCTGTATACGTTTTCATAGCTTCTTAGCTGACGTACTATAACACGAAACACGCTACACATCTAAGTACTTCTAAGTGTGTACATTGAGGTTATCCAGATGATACGGAAACGCCTTCGATTCGGCATCCTGCCTCAGCTTCGGCTGGCTCGGCATCCATTCCTCACCTTCCTAGGTTATCTTGTACACACTAAGAAGTACTATAGATGTTTCGCTATCGTTTCTTAGTCATAGTACGTCAGTTAAGAAGCAAATCTACGCTATTCAGAGTTTTGCTTACTACTTTATGATTACACAAGTACTGGTAAGTTCATACTATAAACTTTATTATAAGAATGTTATTAAACTCCCCTATAGGAAGTTGCCTACTATTCTCTTAAAACAATGCCTATGATAATCTAATCTGTTGATTTTATTTATATATGCTATTATAATAACATAAAATATAGTATTACAAAACTAATATTACATAAATGAAAGGTGATATAGACGATTGTAAAACGCTTCTCTATACATAAAACATGATAATCAGTCTATACGTCTAAGCGTTTCATAAATTCTTAAAGGATTAGTAGTCAAAAGGTCATAACCAACGCAAATGATAAATAATCAAGAATATTTATTCATCGTAAATTTACCTCCACTTGTGTATGGATGAAGTGGTAATAGAAAAACTCTTAGTAAAGTACATAACTTCTTACCTAACGCACTATGACTAAAAAACGGTAGTGTAGTACTTATAGTACTTCTTAGTGTGTACTAAAAAAAAAGGAAGGCGAGGCATGGATGCCGAGCCAGCCTGAGCTGAGGCAGGATGCCGAATCGAAGGCGATTCCGTATATATTGATAAAATTAGATGTACACACATAGAAGTACTTAAGTGCGAAGCGTGTTTTGTGTCATCGTGCGTTAGGTAAGAAGTCGAGTAATAAAAGGGAGTTTTTCGGTAAGTAAACTAAATTACACAAGTGCCGATACACTTTCAAGAATAAATATTCTTGATTATTCATCTAAAAATGTAACTAGACCTTTTGACTCCTAAACCCCACAAAGGAATAACAAGAAAGGAGCACGCTATGCAAATTCATGGGTTCAATAAAACTACTTTGCTTGATTATCCAAGGCATCTGGCAGCTACTATTTTCTTGGGACACTGCAATTTTCGTTGCCCTTTCTGCCACAATTCTCGTCTTTTATTAGCTCCAGATGCCAGTCCGTCATTTACGGTTTCTGAAGTGTTAGATACATTAAAGAGTCGTAGTGGCATCCTTGAGGGCGTATGTATTTCTGGTGGAGAGCCTACCTTATCGAAGGACTTACCAAAATTCATTCAAGCAATCAAGGATATTGGCTTAAAGGTCAAATTAGATACCAACGGTAGCAATCCACTAATGCTACAATATTTATACTCCCACGAATTACTTGATTATGTTGCCATGGACATCAAAAATTCCCGTGATCGATATGCAGAAACAATCGGCATACCCCATTACTCCTTAGATTCCATTGATTCTTCTATCGCGCTTATACAAGATAGTGGCATCCCTTATGAATTTAGGACTACTGTTGTTCAGGAGTTTCATTCAGCCGAAGATATTTTAGCCATCGGACAGTGGTTAGATGGTTCTACGAATTATTATCTGCAAATATTTTTAGATAGTGGAAACATTCTAGTGCCTGGTCTTCATGCACCTAGCCGTGAAACCATGTTAGAATATAAGAAATCTATACAACCATATTTTAATACCGTGGAAATTCGCGGAATGGATTAAAGGAGCAAATATATACAATGAAATTACACTATGAAACAGAACGTCTACATCTTCGAGTATTAACAAGTTCTTATGCAAATGAAGTACTGAATTTCTATGAACGAAACAAAGACTATATCAATTGTTGGGAACCAGATCGTGTTCGTCTATTCTATACGAAAGAATTTCAACGTGCAAATCTTGTATATGAATATAATGAAACAATAAAATTACATTTTCTTCGTTTTTGGATCTTTGAAAAATCCAATCCTGATCACATAATAGGCTGTATCTGTTTTCAAAATTTTCAAAAAGGTCCACTTATGACTTGTACAGTTGGATATAAACTAGATCAAGAATACGTTGGTCGTGGTTTTGCTAAAGAAGCTTTAAAAAAAGCTATTGAGCTAGTCTTTACTGAGCTTAAATTTCATAGGATAGAAGCACTTATCCATCCGATGAACCAACCTTCTATTAAACTAATTGAAAAACTAGAATTTGAATTTGAAGGCATTGCAAAATCCTGTATTCTACTAAATAACAAATGGACTGATCATTTGCGTTACGCACTAATCAATCCATTTCATTAATCACATATTAACTTTAATATACCAATATCCGAATTCACCAGTCTTTTGTTCTACGTTCTTAGCGCATTTGAACTGTGTAAATCCGAACATCTTTGCCATAAACTTCTCACGGTTTTGGTAAATACCTGGTATGCCAAGAATATATTCTTCTCCATCTATTGCCTTTTTCTTAGCAAATATTAAGTGGCGGAAGTTATAATATCCATGTAGTAAGAAACTATTGTTACCAAGTACCCAATTTTCTATTGGAAACAATCCAATATCACCTGGCTCTATTCTAACACATGCAAGAATCTCATCATCCTCAAATGGATTAATAGCTGGGTACTTCTGTAATATTCTTTCAGCTGTTGATGTTTTCTTCTTTGCCACCTCTTCAAGACGTGCATTCCACTCTTTTTCTTTGTTTGCACTGTAGAATCTTTGTTCTTCATTAAACGGAGTATTTACATATCCTTCAGCAGTTGATGCGGCAACTTCATCACTAACTTTGTCTTCATACTCTTCGTCTAATTGCTCGTGGTCGGATTCTTCTTCAACGACGATCTCTACATGGGACCTCTCTTCCTTATCTGTCCCATCATCGGATTCAACTTCATTGTATCCATCTTCATTGAATTCCTTCTTCACTAATAAGTCCATCTGACTAGCTTCTTGGTCTTCTTTTTCCACCTCAACGCTTTGCTTTGTATCAATGGATTCATTAACAATATCGGAAATCTTAACCTTACCATAGGTTTTAGGGAATCCTGTTTCTTGACCTCGATACCAATTGATAAAACGATATCCCAATAATTTTGCTGTCTCTGGTGATATATCACTATCTTGATCACCATTTATATTCACAACGCTATTGTTCTGCTTATATAATTCCGCAGCCTGTAACCTAGATTTAGCTTCCTTTCTCGAAGTTAAATCTAATTGTGATTCGTTGTCATCTTGAATATTACAGAAAAGTTCCCAGCTGTAATCTATGCTCTTTAATATACTCTGTACAATTTCTTCTTGGCTCTTACTAATTGCTTCCTCCGCCTCTTGTTTTTTATTTATGTATGTAATCTCATCTTTTGGAACTTCTACAAATTTAGGTTCTCTCTCTCCCCTATTCATCTCATTACTAGTCTGAATTAGAGTCTCATTTATAGTCTCATTTATAGTCTCATCTACTATCTCTTTGCCTATATCATTGACTATCTCTTTTTCATCGATCTTTAGACTTTCTGTCACATCCCACTCATACAGGTGATTTAACGTAATAGGCTGGTCGTCCCACTCAGTTGCAAAATACTTATTCAAAGAATAATATAAAAGCACCCCGCCTAACTGGTTAAAATTATGTCCTGTATTCATAATATTATTCGCGTTAGTAATACCCTTCCATTCAAATACACCATTCTTAACAACTGCTTCTGCTAGTAGAATTTGAATCATTCTCTTATTTTCACGATAGAATACATATGTCCGTAATTTCTGTCCATTAAGGCTGGCTGCCTTTATATTAATTGAAATCTTACATTGACCATTTCTAAGTTCAATCTTGGCAAATCCAACGTTATTCTTTTTCAATCCTTTTTCATAGTTATAGATATACGAAATCAGTCGCTTATACTCTGACACTCCACTCATCCTTCCTTTTTGGCCATCATAAAGAAAAGCGCAATGCAACTACTCAGACGAATAGTTACAATGCAATTACTTATGCTTTATATATATTCAAAAAGAGGCCTCTTTATGTCAGGAATCTGTGAATTAACTACGTAATAAGCGACTAATTATATTACTCAATTCTGCAAATTGTTGCAAATCAAGCGCTTCACCTCGTACTGTTGAAGGAACTCCAAGCTCCTCAATTGCCTTTGCAATAACTTCTTTTGATAAATGAATCTCAGGTGAGTTATTAAGACCATTTACCAATGTCTTTCTTCTTTGATTGAAAGATGCACGAATCAATCGAAACATTAACTTCTCATCCTCAACTTGTACCGGTGCTTCCTTATGTGTTGTAAGCCTAATTACTGCTGAGCCTACATTCGGCCTTGGCATAAAACAGTTAGGTGGAACATTTGCTACAATATAAGGCTTCGCATAATATTGAACCGCTAAGGATAACGCACCATAATCCTTGGTACCTGGCCCCACTTGCATACGATCTGCAACTTCCTTTTGTACCATAACTGTAATATTATCAATAGGTACATGACTTTCAAATAATCCCATAATAATCGGTGTTGTTATATAATATGGTAAATTTGCAACTACCTTAATCGGTCTACCTTGATTCTTTTCCATAGCAAGTTGATTGATATCAACTTTAAGAATATCTTGATTAATTACCGTTACATTGTCATAATCTGCTAGTGTATCTTTAAGAATTGGTATTAGTGCTTTATCAATCTCAACAGCAACAACTTCCCTTGCATATTCACATAGATATTGGGTCATAGAACCAATACCTGGACCGATTTCTAATACCATATCGTCTTTTGTTACTCCTGCAGCTGTTACTATCTTTTCAAGCACATGTGTATCAATTAAGAAGTTCTGTCCAAATTTCTTCTGAAATGCGAAGTTATACTTCTTTATCGCTTCTATCGTATTCTGGGGATTTGCTAATTTGTTACTATGATCCATTCTACTATCCTCTTAACTTTCTTATAAACGATATAATCTCATTGCATTTTGTCTTGTAATTTCAATTATCTGGTCCGTGTCCATTCCTTTAATTCTGGCAACCTCTTCAACGACACTAGGTAAATATAGAGAAGAATTTCTCTTTCCTCTGTTTGGTTCTGGTGCTAGGTAAGGACAATCTGTCTCTAACACAATAGACTCTATCGGCGCATACTCTACAACCTCTTTTAATTTCTTAGCATTCTTAAACGTTACTACACCACCAATTCCAAGGTAAAATCCCATATTCAGAAATTCCCTTGCCATTTCTACTGGATATGAAAAACAATGAATGACACCTGAGATGTCTCCAGCATGGGCTGCTTTCATCATGTCTACGGTATCCTTAGCTGCATCTCTACTATGAATAACGATTGGAAGTTTAACTTCTCTAGCTAATTCCATCTGACGGTCAAACCATTTTCTCTGCGTATCCGGGTCCGGTTCATCCCAGTAATAGTCTAATCCAATCTCACCAATTGCAACTATCTTAGGCATTCTCGCTAGTTCTTTCAAACGTTCCATCTTTGTATCATCTAATTCCATTGTGCTATTCGGATGAACACCAACAGCACCATAAACAAAAGGATATTGGTTTGTAAGCTCTAGTGTTTGCTCTGAAGTTTGCATATCTGCACCAATATTTACTATCAATTCAATTCCATTGTCTTTCATTGAATTTAGAATTTCTTCCCGATCTATATCAAATTGCTCATCATCATAATGTGCATGTGTATCTATTATCATTTTCTTCCTCCGTTCCCTTAAACCCACGACCACGTAATTTTCATTCCTTATTATAACCAAGTAAACTATAAGTTACAAGTAAATTAGCTAATAAAACAAAGGTAAGACTAAAAAAGAAGATGTTGTTGCAAAATACCATTTGAGTAAAAAAAACAACTTTTCGTAGCTGTGTGCCATATGTGAACATATAAATATGTTCACATAATGGCATTCAGCGCAGAAAAATTGTTCTTTTTGCTGGTGTACCCCTCTTTCGAGGTTATCTATTTTAGCAGATTTCTGCACCTGATGGCATCTTCTTCTCAGGTACCATAAGTGCTAATTCACCGTTTTCATCCTCTGCACATAAAAGCATACCCTCTGATAATACACCTGCTAATTTCGCTGGTTTTAGATTCACTAATACCATAACTTTCTTACCAACCATCTCTTCTGGACTGTAGTAAGCCTTAATTCCTGATACAATTTGTTTTACTTGGTTTCCAATCTTAACTTGTGAACAAAGTAATTTCTTTGATTTCTTTACTTCTTCACATGCAATGATTTCTCCTACTTGAAATTGCATCTTCATAAAATCATCGTATTCTATTTCGGCTTTTGCTTCAATATCAATCACTGCTTCTTCCTCTTTCTGTGGTGCAACATCTTTCATTTGTGCTGCCTTTAATTCTTCTACTTTCTTCATAACTTCTTCTAAATCAAGTCTAACAAATAGGATTTCTGGTTTTTCTGTAACCTTGTTACCTGATGGGTATTTACCATACTCTTTCATATCTTCCATTGAACGTACACTTGTATTTAATTGAGTAAGAATCTTAGCTGATGTTTCAGGCATGAATGATTCTAATAAACTTGCACCAATACATATTGACTCAACTAAGTTATATAAAACAGTTTCAAGCCTTTCTTGCTTGCTTTCATCTTTTGCAAGTGCCCAAGGCATTGTTTCATCAATATATTTGTTACAACGTTTGAACAATGTGAATATCTCAGACATTGCATCTGCAACACGTAAATGTTCCATCTTTTCGGCAACTTTGTCTGGAGTTTGTAAAGCAAGGTTGATTAATTCATCATCTACTTCTTCTTTCACTCCTTTATTGTTAACTATTCCACCAAAGTATTTATTTGACATGGAGATTGTACGGTTAACAAGGTTACCAAGTGTATTGGCAAGATCGGAATTCATTCTCTCAACCATAAGTTCCCATGTGATAACACCATCATTATCAAATGGCATTTCATGTAAAACAAAATAACGAACTGCATCCACACCAAAGAAGTCAACTAAGTCATCTGCATAGATTACATTTCCTTTGGATTTACTCATCTTACCATCACCTTGTAATAACCAAGGATGACCAAAGATTTGTTTTGGTAATGGTAAGTCAAGTGCCATTAACATAATCGGCCAATAGATCGTATGGAAACGTAAGATATCTTTACCGATTAGGTGAAGATCAGCTGGCCAGTATTTCCCGTAGTTATCGCCATTGTTACCATCTACATCGTAACCAAGACCTGTGATATAGTTGCTTAACGCATCAAGCCAAACATAGATAACGTGTTTGTTATCGAAGTCCACTGGGATTCCCCATTTGAAGGAAGTTCTTGATACACATAAATCTTGAAGTCCTGCTAAGATGAAGTTATTCATCATCTCATTCTTTCTTGATTCCGGCTGAATAAATTCTGGATGTGCATTAATATGCTCAACTAAACGATCTGTATAATTGCTTAATTTCAAGAAATAAGCTTCCTCTTTTGCTGGTTGACATTCTCTTCCGCAGTCTGGACATTTACCATCTACTAGTTGAGAAGATGTAAAGAAGGATTCACAAGGAGTACAGTACATTCCTTCATAGAAACCTTTGTAGATATCACCTTTGTCGTATAATTTCTTAAAGATTTTCTGTACTTGTTTTTCATGGTATTCATCTGTAGTACGAACGAATTTATCATAAGAAGTATTCATTAGATCCCAGATATCTTTAATTTGTCCAGCAACACCATCAACAAATTCTTGTGGTGTGATTCCCATATCCTGCGCTTTTAACTCATTCTTTTGGCCATGTTCATATGTTCCTGTTTGGAAGTACACATCAAATCCCTGTGCACGTTTGAATCTTGCAATACTATCTGCTAATACGATTTCATACGTATTACCGATATGTGGTTTTCCAGACGTATACGCAATTGCTGTACTAATATAATACGGTTTTTTACTCATGTTATCATTCCTCCTAATGAATGCTTTGTTATTAATCCTTTTTAAGCAAAAAAAAATTCGCCCTTAAGGAAATCTTATGATTTCGTTTAAAGACGAGATGTAGTCTCGTGGTACCACTTTAATTCTTCTATTTTTTGCAAAATAGAACTTAATAACTGCTAATTCAAAATCTAATATTTTAAATGTTACAGTCTTGCATGATAACGGTTGCAGATTCCCGTCATTCCCTAAAGAGTACGCTTTATAAAATCAACTCATTCAAGAATGAAGCTCCAAGACCATCTTCCATACGATCAGTAAATACCTATTCTCAGCTAATTAGGCTCTCTGTTAATTCTTAACGCATGTACTCTTCTCTTCACAGCATTTTCATATTAATAAATAGTATAGCATTCTCATACTTTAATGTCAAAATAATTTTCCTTGCCTCAAGTATTTGTAAAAAACTTATAGTCTATTCGACCAGTTTTTGTTTACTTTCTTTTTCTGATATATTATCATACTTTGTATATACTATTGTCACTATATTTTTTAAATTCCTGACATACTACAATCAGGAGTGGATACTATTAATAGTAATAGTTTATTACGCAAGTTCGTGTCTACGCCACAAACTTGTTAAGAAAATTGCGTAGGTATGGAGGTAACTATGAAGAAATGCAAACAATTGTATCTGCTACTAACACTTTTGGTTTTATTGCTAACCTTGGCAGGCTGTAATAAAGATAAGGGTGCAAGTGCGGTTCAGACACAAGCTGAATTTGACGCTTTAACCAATGAAATCTTTTTAGATAATGTACAAAGCGACAGCATTACTCTCAATTATACGTTAGCAAATCCAGAAAATTACGGTATTACTAATTACAAACCAACACTCGGTGATTTTTCATTAGAAGCCATGAAAGAAAATCTTGCTAAATGTGAAAACTACTCCGCACGTTTGAAATCAATTGATTACAAGAAACTAACTGATGATCAAAAACTTACGTATGATATCATAAAAGACTACTATAAAGTCGATGATAATGCAGACGATCTTCTTTTGTATTATGAAGTTCTAAGCCCAACTGTTGGTTTGCAAGCCCAACTTCCTGTATTATACGCAGAATACAGATTTTATGACAAAGACGATATCGATGCATACCTTGAACTTTTACCTTGTACATATGATTACTTTAACCAGATCATTGAATTTGAGAAATTGAAATCTGAAGCTGGTCTATTCATGAGTGATCGTAGTGTGGATGATATTATGGAACAATGTGAATCTTTAATAGCCGATAAAGAAAACAATTTCCTTATTACCGTATTCAACGATAAAGTAGAGAAATATGATGGCTTAACAAAAGATGAAATCAAAGAATACAAAAAGAAGAATAAAGACGCCGTTCTAAATTACGTAATTCCAGCGTATCAATTGCTTATCGATGGTTTGAAAAACCTAAAAGGCACTGGAACAAACGAAGGTGGTTTATGTAATTTTGAAAGAGGAAAAGAATATTATGAATCTTTAGTTCGTTCGGAAACAGGCTCTAATCGTAGCGTAGAAGAATTAATTGATATTCTTGAAAATTACATTAGCAAGAATATTCTACGTATGCAAACTCTTCTTGCTAAAGACTCCACTCTTTTAAATAAAGCAAATGATCCTTCCTATCCAATGACAGATCCTGAAGAGATTCTAACGTATCTCCAAGATACCATTAAAGATCGTTTTCCTGACATGGAAAAAGTAAATTACACCGTCAAATATGTTCATAAATCCCTAGAAGATTTTATAAGCCCCGCATTCTATCTTACTCCTGCAATTGATAATTACGAAGATAATTCCATCTACATTAATGGCAGCGATAAATTCGACTTATCACAGATCTTCACAACATTAGCACATGAGGGGTATCCAGGACACCTATTCCAGAATGTATACTATGCACAACAAAATCCAGATCCAGTCCGTAGTACTATGAACTTCGGTGGATATTCAGAAGGTTGGGCAACTTATGTAGAGATGATTTCTTATCATATGGCAGGTATTGATGACAACTTAGCAAGTCTTCTTGAAGAGAACAATGCTGTTATTCTAATGATGTATGCAAGAGCTGATATTGGAATAAACTACGAGGGTTGGACTAGAGAAGATTCTGATAAATACCTTAAAAACATGTTAAGTATAACAGATGAAGATACCTTGGATCAATTCTATATTTCCATGGTTGAAGAACCAGCTAACTATCTACAATATACGATTGGATATATTGAAATGATGGAACTGCGCGAGAA
The DNA here is from genome assembly GCF_965301125.1 of Anaerosporobacter sp. Classification (NCBI taxonomy): domain Bacteria; kingdom Bacillati; phylum Bacillota; class Clostridia; order Lachnospirales; family Lachnospiraceae; genus Anaerosporobacter; species Anaerosporobacter sp. Next base: position 29,676 of record NZ_CBDLAM010000019.1, read on the forward strand.
AGCAGAGAAAAAATTAGGTGATAAGTTCTCAGAAAAAGACTACCATGAATTCATTCTTAAAATTGGACCTAGCCAATTCTATGTAATAGACAAATACTTAGACAAGTGGATAAAGTCTATCAAATAATAATACAT
>NZ_CBDLAM010000019.1:29820-34522 GCF_965301125.1 Anaerosporobacter sp.
ATAATAGTATTCGTAATAATTGAAACTATTGTTAACAAATTTGAGTGCTTTTTGTAAATTATAATTTTAGAATATAACAAATTCAATAAATTTTCATGAAAAATATTTGATTTATTGACATTTATGACACAAAAAACTATAATTAAAGTATAACTCTATTTTATTTAATATTTTTAGCAATATTTTAACTTGCATTGTTTTAAAATAGTACATATCTCTTATAGTTATACATTGTAGAATGTTATTATCACTTTTAGTTATGATCTCATAAAGAGGTCTCATAAAAAATTGTGTAGCATAAATTTAGCAAGACATTAATCATGCATGGTTTAGCATGTATCGTTCTAGCTAATTTATAATATAACTAACAATACCTTATAGTATAGGAGGAAATTCTCATGTCAACGAAATCTTATTATCCAATCGAAGAAATTGGGGCAGGAAAAGTCGGTTTTGCAACAACTCGTTCAATCATCGAAGCCGCCTTCTATGGAAACAACGTAGTAAAAGTAAACACATTGAAGGAAGCTTATGAATTAGCTAAAAACTCTCCAGGAACTGTTGTTACTGATATGCCTGTATATAGAGGTGAAGAGTTCGGTCTTGAAAAAGATGCTAAAGTTCTTTTATTCAATGATGGTGCAGTGACTGGACGTTACGCTACAGCTCGTCGTGTTGCTGGTGAACCAGGTGTTGATTGTGCAAAACTTGATAGAGTAATAATGGATGCAATTTATGAAACCCGCTGGAAAACAATGTACCATGCTGAAGTATTTGTTGGACTTGACGAAGAATTTATGGTGAAAGCCCATCTTCTTATTCCAGAAGGCGAAGAAAATATCATGTACAACTGGATGTTAAACTTCCAATACATGTCAGATGAATATGTAAAGATGTACAAGAATTCGAAACCAATCGGTGATGGAAAAGAAGCCGATATCTATATCTTCTCTGACCCTCAATGGGTTCCAGTTGATCGTCCGAATGTAGATCTTACTTGCTTAAGTGATCCTAAGTGTCTTTGCTACTTCAACACAGAACAAAACTGTGCTGCTATCTTAGGTATGAGATATTTTGGTGAACATAAAAAAGGTACACTAACAATGGCTTGGGCTATCGCAAACAGAAACGGTTATGCTTCTTGCCATGGTGGACAAAAAGAATATTCTTTAGCTGATGGTTCAAAATACGTTGCTTCTGTGTTTGGCTTATCAGGCTCTGGTAAATCAACTCTTACACATGCAAAACATGGCGGAAAATATCCTATCACCGTATTACATGACGATGCATTTATCATCAACACAGATACTTGTTCCTCTATCGCTTTAGAACCTACATATTTTGATAAAACTGCAGATTATCCAACAGGATGCCCAGACAATAAATATCTATTATCAGCACAAAACTGTTCTGCAACTCTAGACTCAGAAGGAAAGATTCAATTAGTAACTGAGGATATCAGAAATGGTAACGGACGTGCTATTAAATCTAAATTGTGGTCTCCAAACCGCGTTGATAAGATTGAAGCTCCTGTTAACGCAATCATTTGGATTATGAAAGATCCTACCCTTCCACCAGTAATCAAGGTAAAAGGTGCTTCCTTAGCATCAGTAATGGGTGCTACTTTAGCTACTAAGAGATCCTCTGCAGAACGACTTGCCCCTGGAGCAGATCCAAACGCATTGGTAGTAGTTCCTTATGCTAACCCTTTTAGAACTTACCCACTTGTTAATGATTATGAAAAATTCAAAAAATTAGTTGGTGATAGAAACGTGGATTGCTATATCGTTAACACTGGAGATTTCATGGGCAAGAAGGTTCAACCTAAGGATACTTTAGGAATTCTTGAAGCGATCGTAGAAGGTACTGCTACCTTCAAACAATGGGGTAATTTCTCTGATATTGAAATCATGGAACTAGAAGGTTTCATTCCTGATTTGAGCGATAAATCATATACAGATCTCTTAAAAGCGCGTATGCAAGAACGTGTTGACTTTGTTGAATCTAGAAACACTCACAAAAACGGTTATGACAAACTTCCTGAAGACGCTCTAGAATCATTAAAAAAACTTGTATCTGAATTAAACTAACTTTTTGTTTTAGATGTACATAAAAACAGGGTGCCATATAAGGACTAATCCTTCTTGGCACCCTGTTAATCTTTTATTTTGTTACTGTAACTTTCGTAGTTAGTTTTTTAACTGTTTTATCAGGCATAGTAACTGTAGCTGTTAATGTTGCTTTTCCCTTTGCTTTAGCAGTTATTTTACCAGTCTTTGATGCCGTGGCTATCTTCTTATTACTACTTTTCCATTGTACGCTTGCCTTTTCTGGAATTGGTAGCGTAATTTTCTTACTCTTGTTTACTTTCAAGGACAATTTCGATAACATCTTAATATCAGATGATGTTACTTTGTAATTATTCTCTGCTATCGGATACTTCTTCCGTACTTCTTTCGTAGAGAATTGATCTGCTGCTGTATGATCTTTATCAAAAGTATTACTACCCTTTAAGAAATAATCATAATAGACTTTGGTTCCTCCGATTGGGTCATCCCATGTCGGATCGACAAAATACCACTTTTTCTTTAACTTAACTATATTCCATGCATGTTGTGTCTCCACTCCACCCGACTCGGCAGTACCAGTAATAATCTTACAAGGTACACCTGCTTCTGTTACCATCTTATAGAATAAAAGTGCATAGCCGTTACATACGGTACTATTATTAATTAATCCATCATAAGCACTGAAATTTTTTAAATCTGTGTCATATTCTACATTATTAATTATATAATCGTGAATTGCCTTCACTTTCCCATATGCCGACATATTACTTACGCCAAGGGATTTAAGTATCTTCTCAATCTTGGCGTCAACAGCTTGGGTTTGTTTTAATGTTTCATAGTATTCAAATTTTATATTGAAATGCCTTCCATTAGAAGACAATGTATAAGACTTAAATAAACCATGTATATAATCTGCATCACTTGATGTATTCTCATCGTCTATCTGGTAAACATCTGCTAGCAAATCATCAAATTCATCGAATACTTTGGAACCATCATTTCCTGTATAAGTTATGCTTACTTTACTTTCTCGCTTGGTAACCGCATTATATAGTTCCTTAGTAAATTCATCACGATTCTTTGTTGTTGCTGCAGTGATAACCTGTGAAAAGATAAGAGAATTCATTAAAAGGATACATAATAAAAACGTTCTCAGTTTTTTAGCATACATCCCGATTCCTCCTACTTATTCTTACTCTTTCGTTCCTTCTTCAAGTACTTTTTCCATCTCTTCTTAGTCGACTTACTTATATTATGTTCCATTAAATCGGCTTCGAGATGTGCAGTTTCTGCGTCAACTTCTAAGACTTCTATAAGAAATTTACGAATCACCTTGTATGATTCATAGATATTATTCGCTGCTTTTTCACCTTTTGGAGTTAGCTTAACTGTCCCATAATGTTCATGTACAATAAATTCCCCTTCTTTTAGCGTATTAATTGCACGGTTTACACTAGGTTTAGATAAACCTAAATATCTTGCTACATCCGTTACTCTTACCTCTTGTTGCTCTCGTCCCAGTAGATATATCTGCTTAAGATAATCCTCCTGCGATGCGGTAAGTGTATATTTCTCTTTCATTGTACCTCCAAATTGCTATTTATCACACTGGTAACTTTTGAAGAACTGATTTAAATTCATCAATGCTTTTACTAAAGTATTCGTTTCTTCTTCATCTAATCCTTCCAACATAGCTTCAATCATTTCTTCATGAAACTTCTTATGATGATCAAATGCCTCTTTACCTAGGTCGCTTAGTGATATCAAAACAACACGTTTATCCTTTTCACTACGAGTTCGATACACGTAGCCCTTCTTAACAAGGTTATTAATTGCAATTGTTAACGTCCCAACTGTTACTTTCAATGCTTTAGCTACAGAAGACATATTCTTAGCCGCCCTGTCTCCAATTGCTTCTATGATATGCATATCATTATTTGTAATATTCTTAAATCGATCCGTTATAATAGCTTTTTGTTCTAATTCCATTATATCATTAAACAAACCAACTAATGTTTCATGAAACGTATTGTATGCATCCATAATATTTCCTCATTTCTATAAAGCATAGGTTGACAATAAGTCTCTTACTTATGTCAGCCTAGCTACCATCATTTTATTTAGATGGAACAATTTCTAACCAATACCCATCTGGGTCACTGATAAAATATATTCCCATACCTGGATTTTCAAAACATACGCAATCCATTTCCTTGTGTTTCTTCAAAGCTGACTCATAATCATCAACTTGGAAAGCCAAATGGAATTCGTTATCTCCTAAGTTATATGGACGGTCCCATTCTTTTAACCATGTAAGCTCTAATAGATGTGGCGTAGTTTCATCTCCAAGATATACAAGTGCGAAACTTCCATCAGATGCTTCATGTCTTCTTGTTTCTATAAGTCCCAACGCTTCTTTATAAAACGCAAGAGATTTATCAAGATCTAAAACATTAAAATTATTATGTGCAAATGTAAATTTCATATCCTACCTCCATTATTGATTTGATAGTAATATCTTAACATAGCTTTGTCTTGATTTCAAATAATAACATCAAAATAAGGCGAATTATATCAGTATTAAATATTACCATTTCCTTATATTGACATTGCATTTTTCGATAGTATATAGT
>NZ_CBDLAM010000020.1:0-12998 GCF_965301125.1 Anaerosporobacter sp.
GCTTCCTTTGATAAATTAATAATAACATTCAATTGTGTAGTAACTATGGAACGTTAGTGAAGATTATGTGAACGTTCTGAAAATAATTTGAGCCGAGAGGCTCTTTTTTAATTGCGATAATGCAACGAGGAAAGAGAGGAAAGTATGGAAAAACTAAAGGAATTAATATGTGGACTAATAGGCGTTATAGGTGGAACAATTGTAAGTATGTTAGGAGGTTGGAGCGCAGATCTTCAGACCCTTATTACATTCATGGTAATTGATTTTATCATGGGACTAGTTGTAGCTTTTGTATTTAAGAAGTCAACTAAGACAGAAACTGGAGCAGGTGAAAGTAATGCTTGCTTTAAAGGTCTTTGTAAGAAGGCTGTAATGTTACTTATCGTTTTAATTGCGTACAGGCTTGATATAACTCTACAGGTTAACTATATTCGAACAACTGTAATTATTGCATTAATCGTAAACGAACTTATAAGTATTATTGAAAACGCAGGATTGATGGGAGTTAAGTTTCCAAAAGTGATTACTAATGCAGTAGATATACTACAAAAGAAATCAGAAGAAAGCGAGGGGAAATAATATGAGTAATATAGAACAGTGCAGAGATATAACCGAATTGAATTGTTTATGTCAAATACAACTCAATCAAGCTATAAAAGATATAAAGATTGCAGGTATCAATCCTCTCATTGTAGAAACATATCGCAGTCAAGTAAGACAAAACTATTTATATAGTTTAGGACGGACTGTTAAAGGTACAAAGGTTACATGGACCCAAATTAGCATACATACTAAAAGAAATGCGGTTGATGTAGTGCCACAACGTATTGTAGACGGTAAAATGACAGCCATCTGGAATGCAAAAGATAGTGAAACTAAGAAGATCATTTCCATTATGCAAAAGTACGGTTTCGAAGCAGGAGCAAACTGGGTAACTAGTCCTGATAGCCCACACTTTCAAATCAAAGGTGTGAGTACAAAAGGGAAGTCGTACTCATTAACTAATACAAATTCTTTTATTACAAAGATGATACAAAAGGCACTTAATGAAAAGATAAATGCAAAATTGACTGTAGATGGTAAATGGGGAGCAAATACAACCAAGGCAGTCAACAAGTTCCGAAAGAAATTTGGTTGGAAAGAAGATGGCAAGGTAGGTGTAGAAACACTTAAGAAGTTATTGGCCTAATGTAACTTGTTAGATGTACAAGTTTTGCACAAGATGTATGCAAGATACTTATAATTAGATAAATATATTTATATCTAGTTATATAAAAGTAACCACATTTCGTCATTGTAAATACGCTGTTTTATAAACATTATATACACTTATACTAACTAATAATATATAAATTATATTTCCGCAGGTCGTGGGTTCAAATCCTACTGCCCCTGTCATGAAAGTCTTGTAAACATTATGTTTACAAGACTTTATTTGACTAAAGTTTTAAGCGTTTGCACAAGATTTTGCACAAGATTATAGAAACTTGTGCAACTATATAATCGCATTTTCAAATATATCGACTGTTTGTTGCTTCATTTTTTTGGTAACATGAGAGTAGGTATTCATTGTAATTCGAATATCTGTATGACCTAATCGTTCTTGAACATCTTTCATGATAGCTCCATTCTCAATCAGTATCGTTGCATGCGTGTGACGGAGCATATGAAAGTTAAAATCGATATCTAGTTTATTCTTAACTTTCTTTGCCAGATATTTTAGTGTTTGATTAGTTAAGATTTCTCCATCATCTTTTCTACATATAAATTCAATATCTTCTGAGTTATCAACTTTTTCGTTATGAACTACTATATGTTTCTGTCCATCATCTTCCTCTATAGTATAGCAGGTTGATTTATATTCTTGGCCAAGGATTAGTTTGAGTTGAAGTTGTTTCTTCCTTTCTGCTTTTAATGCCAACATAAGGGTATTACCGAAGTTAACAGTACGAGGTTTACCACCCTTAGTTCGACCAAGTTCCCATTGTTTCAGCTCCGTATTATAGAACATTGATTTATTAACTCGTATAGACATATCATTAAAATCAATATCACACCATTGTAATCCACATACTTCACCAGCTCTTAATCCAGTATGGTAGGAGATTAGTATTGGAAGATAATACATGGTGTTCATATTTAATTCAATGATCTTATGATATTGCTCTGTTGTAATGATTTTTATGTTCGTATCTTCAACAATATCAAGAAAGGTATCTACGTTTTTATTTATCTTTTTCTTTGTAACATATAGCATAGGATTTGATTTGATATAGTTCTTTGGATATACAGCATACTTAAATGATCCGTTTAGTACTACAAAGTGTGCTTTTAGAGTACTTGCAGCATAATCCTTTTGTTTACTATCAACGTATTGTTGGAGATCATCAATCGTAATATCTTTAATCTTTTTCTTTCCAAGAGCAGGTACAATGTGATTATTGATTGCATTCAAATAATCGCTCCTGGTACCATGTCTTAGTATATCTTTTACACACTCATCAAACCAAATATTCAGTAGTTGCTCCAATGTAATACTAGATGGCGTAAATATTTCTCCATCCGCGTTTGCTTGAGCAATCTCTGCTTGCATGATTTGCTGTGTTTCTTTCTTATCTTCCGTACCTGGTTTATAAACGTTTTTACCATTTATACAATATCTATAATACCATTTATTACCACGTTTTATGAGACCACCTTTAGTAATAGCCATAAAATACCTCCTAAGAATAAAAAATAGCGTGGTTGACTAAACCACACCAAAGATGATAAAATAACTTTGCGAGAGTATTGTATCAGATTTGGTCTGGTATAGTATGTATGCCGTTCCTGTTAGCACAGGAGCGGTTTTTCTTTATCTTTGAGTTAATTTATTCTGTTCTCGTTCGATTTGCTTAATACTTTTACCTGGTGTAGGTAAATCCTCTGGCATAGTTCCACCTAGTCTTTGTATTGTATCTCTTACTTCTTTGCCAACATCATAGTGAGCATTATTTGCTTTTTCTTTACCTATTATGTTCTCACGTCGTAATTTACTCTCTGTTTGAGTGGCTCGGAACAAATTGGCAGCTAGTTCTTCATGTCCCATATAATCTAAAATATCTTGGCTCTTCTTTAGTTTTTTTCTTACATGAATATCTTTCTTTGTTAAGCCACCATATAGACCTTGGTAACCACTATTTGTGAAAATAGCATAGTCAATTGGTTCTATTACACCAGCATTGTGTGCAGCATCTGCTAAGGATTTGTTATGTTCCTTCATTTCCTGACGAATAGCCAATCTTTTTTGATCATCATTTAAGTTATCGTAATCATCTATTAATTCTTGTTGTCTAGTTTTGATTGCAAAATATGTTTTACCAATAGCGACTATTTCTTTACTTGGGTCAGCATTCATAACTATGATATAGCATGCATAACGCGATAACATAATATCATTAATCTGTTTTAAAGTAACACCAGCTTCTACGATTTTGTTGGTGTCAACAAAATGGTCAGAAGTACTGTAATTACTTGATTCACAAGTTAATTTTGCTTTGTCAATAACATTACAAAAGTTACGCCATTCTTTATATTCTAGAGCTGTTTGCAATTCTCTAGCATACCAGAATTCCTGACCAGATTCGTTAATATGTTTTATAGATTCAAAAAATGATTCTGTATAGTTATTACGTTCTTCTTCGGTAGCGTTTGCTGGTAGAACACGATTTTCAAATTCTTTCAATTCCTTTTCAAAATTCAACATTGGACCTCCATTAATAATATATTCTGACAGCGTTGGAATGGTATTTTCTATAGAATAAAGCTACCGATAGTTTGTCCAATATTAACGATATCGCAGTTTCCTGTGAATTCGAATTTTACTTTACCTAATCCACTAAAGTAGATTTCAAGTTCGGAATCTAAATCAAAAGTACCAGATGTTTCAACAGAGAATGCTTGTATTTTTGAATATGGGAGAGAAGAGAAATCTTTTTTCTTTCCTGTAATACCTTGTACGTTAAGAGCAATGACACGTTTATTTGTGAATGTTACTGAATCACGTATTCCTTTGTATACTCCGATTATTTCCTCACCTGGTATTAGTAATTTAGATAATGTTGAACTAACATCATTTTCCTTTGCTTGCTTTAGTTTAAATAGTGATCCATTCTGAAAATCAATCATTTTAAATACCCCTTTTCTAAATTTATATTAGTAATATTGCAACACCTATATTTTACCAATGTATATAGAAAAAATCTACTATAATTAACTATATTTACTCATATTATGAGTTATTATAATATATATAAAATAAAAAAAGAACAAATGTTCGATATAAGTATTGAAAAATATTCCATATCATCATATAATATCAATAGCTACCTTAGAGCGTGCGTACATACTGGGGGGATAACAGTTGAAAAAACACACACAAAGCAATCATGAATACAAATCAAATATCTGTAGGTTACTTGATAAAGTTGATAATATGGAAGATTTGAAACGTATACAGAATTTAATTGAGTACATAATAACATCTAAATAATCTGCAATAGGATCTAGCTTGCTAGGTTCTATTTTTTTTCTGTAATTTCATCAATAATCTTTTCAATCACAGCCCATTCAGATTTATCAAGTTTAGCAAATGCTTTAAATGTACGTTTAGCAATGTCATTTTCACCTGTCATTATGTAATCTATTCGTGTCATAATATCTGCTTCAATATCTGAAAACATTTCACCTTTGCCAGTTGTAAGCCAAAGATAATCTACATTATATTCTCTGCATATAGATTTTATCATTTGCTCTGTCAAATTGTTTCTTCCAGATTCTAATAAGCTAACAGCTGATTTTCCAACTCCGATGCGTTTACCAAATTCATCTTGACTTAGTTTAAGTTCTTTTCTTAATTGCTTAATTCTCTCATTCATAATTATATCTCCTCCTGAAAAGATAGTAACACAAAAAGTTTGCAGAGTCAACAAAAAAGTATTGACAAAGTTTACATAATGAATTATTATGTTTGTAGAGCAAACAAATAAGCGAGGTGATATAAATGAATAATAAGAAAGAGTTTACATCTATTGAAAATGTATATGAAAAGTTCAAGAAACTGTCTGATATTGAAAAAGGGTACATAATCGGTAGAATGGATCAAATTCTAGTTCAAGCAGAAGGTAAAAAAGCAAGTTAGTGTTTGGGGAAGAGAGGAGGTGAGAGAGATGTGCAAATGCTATTATCTTGACTGTAATAGAAAAGCTGTTGTTTTAGATAATGTGGAAATCGCCCCACAGATTTTCCAACAACATAAAGTATGTAAAAAACATGTGGGACGAAAACTAGAATACATTACACGAACTGGAAAAAAATAAATGGATATAACCAGTTTTACTTAATTAAGTGTGTATTTTTTCCATGGTATTTGAGATATGTGAATATTCGCTAGAAAATTTACAATGTCTTTTCTACCATGATATGTAGGAATACCTCTAGAGTCTTGTGCCATCAAAACCACTGGTATTCCTCCAAAAACAATTGAGTATTTATTTCTCAATGGCTCTCTATCAGAGCTATTAAGAACATGTGGTTTAACAACAACAATACCAAAAGTTATTCCTTGTTCTTTAATTACTGCACCATCAAAGTTCATAGTATTTTCTCCTCTCTTATGTACTCGGTTTTGCAGAGCCTGTAAGTACATTATAGGAGAAAATACAAATAATTACAAGAAAGGAGAGTGTTTATATGCCAGACGAATGGTTAACAACAACACAAGCATCTAAGATACTTAAATGCTGCAGGGGTACTCTAATTACGTATATTAAAGCAGGTTTAATACCTTGCGTAAAGATAGGTACACATCTTAAGGTTCGCAGACATGCGTTAGAAGAATTCATGATTTCATGTGAGGGGAAAGATATTTCAGATCCTACTAATGTGAAGTTAATAAAAGAAGTAAGTTAAAGGAGGAGAACATGAAGCAGCCAAAGAAACCGACAAGAAACCAAAAGGAGATTATTAGTAATAACATGCTTATTGTTAAGAACTGGTTTGTAATTGGAGAAACAGATTTCTACCTACACGTTATTAATGTTATTACTGGCACCAAGAAGATGATCACGAAGTTTCCAAAAAAAATATGCGCCCCGGTCACCAACCATAAAGCGCATATATCATAAATCTTTATTCATTTTATCATTACTTACAATTTAATGCAATAAGGAAATGAGGGATTGATTTGAGATTAACCCGTAGTAATCCTATCTTTGGAGTAAACAATAAGACGTATAGAATACCATTTGCTACAGAAGAACTATTCAGAGAGCAATCATTTATAGGTGAGAGAGCAATTCTAGGTAAAATTGCTGATGTATTAGGTGCATATGAGGACCTAGGAACAGTTGAGGAACTTAGGAGTATGAAATGTGAATTATCTAAGTTAAAAGGAGGAAATTAATGATAAGTAGTAATAAAGCATTAATGTTAGTAAATAATGTTAGTTCAGAAATTAATAAGCTTATTAGTTTGACTAAAAAGGGTGATTTTAGTGAGATAGATGAAAACATTGGATATGATGAGACAAGCCAGGAAGAGAGATTACTTGAGAATGAGATTTATAAAGTATTAGAGGACCTTGATTCTATTAATAGAAAAATCAAGTATTTACAATTACCAATTATGGAACAAGGTCAATTGAAAAAGAATAAGCAAGGCCGTTTCGTACTTGGAGATCATGAGTTCCATTGTGGTGAGACTATTGAGGTTCTTTTATACGATGAATTTAGTAATAGATATGATTGGAGCATATCACGTATGGAACATAATGGTAAGGATTATTATGCATCTGGTAATTCTGATAGATGTCTCAACAAAGTAACAGCTAGAATCAGAGAATATCAGAATTAATCAGAGTAAATCCGAATAAATCCGAGTTAGTCAGAGTTTATTCGAGTAAATCAGAATAAATCAGAGTTGGAGTGATAGATTGAGCAGATTAGAGTTTATCGTGCTATCAATTCTTTGCAACAACGAAGCAACTAGTAAATTTCAATCAATGACAGTTTTAGAGATTCAGCAGACTGAGAATTTTGAGTATGAATCTAATACATTCTATAAGCTGCTTAAGAGGTTCGTTGAATTAGGAGCTGTTGGTGTTGGTGCAAAGGACGGTAGAGCAAACACATATTATATAACCAAAAAGGGCAAGGAAATGATTGAGGAGGCAAAGAGAGAATGAAGAAGCGAATAGGTTTTATTGCTATTGGGCAAGCAGGAGGTAACATTGGTAAGTTATTTGAATCAAAAGGTTTTAGCGTATTGTATGTTAACACTTCACAAGAAGATTTGGACACGCTAGATCATGTTAAGTTTTCATACCATATCAACAACGGAGAAGGGTGTAACAAAGACCGTAACAAAGCTAAGAATCTTGTTATTGATGATTATGACAATATAGCGAATGAGATTGATACTAAGATTCTAGCTGACATGTTATTTGTGATATTTGCATCCGGTGGTGGGACTGGTTCAGGTACAGCGCCTATGTTGATTGATATGTTGATTTCAGATGGTAAGCAAGTCGGAGTTATTACTGTAATTCCATCAGAGGGCGAGAGCATTCGTTCACAGATTAATTGTTACGAAGCATTTAGTGAGTTAGTGAATATTCAAGGTACTGGAACATGTTTTATCATTGATAACAATCGAGGGAACAAACTTGATCTAAACAAGAGATTTGTTGATAAGTTCTGTAAATTCCTCGAAGTCAGTAGTCACAAGAGTGTCAAAGGAATTATTGATAAGGCTGAGTTGCTTGAAACACTAGGTACGCATGGTATGTCTTATGTGATTGATAGTAAGCCAGGAACGGAAGATTTGTTAAGTAATATTCAAAACAGTCCATATGCTCCTTTGGAGTCAGATTTAGCCATTAAGTATATTGCAATATCAGTTGCAGGAGATACGAATCTAGATGATCTACAGAAGAAAGTAGGAACACCACTTGATACATATGTTACTTACAACGATACAGCAAACATTTGTTGTCTTGTTGGTCTAAGTTATCCACAGACAAGGCTTGATAGTGTGTATAACTTGGTTAATAACTCCAAGGAAACTATTGTTAAGAATTTGAATGCATCGAAAGAATCAAAATTAAAAACTGATGTAGATTTTCTTCAATCGATGGAAAAGCCAACTGTAATGAAAGACGAGGTTAAGCCAAAGTCAAGAAGGGACATCATGAGCAAATACATTAAGGGGTGAGGATAAATGGAACACAATTTTAACGTAGAGGTTGCAGAAAAATTAGGAGTTATACCAGCTGTAATACTTAACAATATTTACTTCTGGATTAAATTTAATGAAGCCAATGAGAAACACTTCCATGATGGTTGTTATTGGACATTTAATTCTAAGAAGTCGTTTAAAGAATTATTCCCTTATCTGACTGAAAGACAAATCAGTTATTCGCTTCAAAAATTAATTGATAGTGGTTACATAAAAACAGCTAATTACAATGAATTAAAGTATGACAGAACTTTGTGGTATGCATTAACCGAAAATGGTTATTCCATTTTACAAAATTGTCAAATGGAAAGTACAAATTTGTCCAATCGATTAGACACCATTGTCCAACCAATACCAGATATAAAACCAAATAATAAACCAGATATAAACACAGATAAAAAGAAGTCGGTTAAAACCGACGTTGTGTATGACAAAGATGAGAAGGTCAACCAAGCAATCTTAGATTTTATTGCTTTTCGTAAAGAGATTAAATCTAAGATGACAGATAAAGCAATTGAGTTAATGGTGGATAAGCTTAATAAATTAGCTTCTAGCAACAAAGATAAGATTGATATTATTAACCAGTCTATCGAACGTGGTTGGAAGGGGTTGTTTGAACTTAATAATGACCAGACAAATAACAAAGGGAATCCGACAAGTCCAAACAAGTTTAATAATTTTCCTCAACGGCAGTATACGAACAATGATTATTCAAGTTTGGAACAACATCTGCTTAACAAGTAGACGAGCTGTTAATAACACATTAGTGATTATTATAAAAATCAAATCTGGAGGTAATAGTTATGGCAAAGAAGATTAATCTTAATGAGTTTGCTGGTGGAGCACTCAATGAAAAAGTTAGTCAAGCGTTCGGACAAGTCATGAAGAACATGCAAGATCCTAACACAAGTTACAAGGACAAAAGAAAAATTACGGTTGAATTAGTATTTGACCAGACAGAAGAAAGAGATAGTTGTGATTGTACGGTAAGTGTTAAATCTAAATTAGCACCTGTGCTTCCAACCAAAACTCAGTTCTTCACAGGTAAAGATCTAGACACAGGAGAGGTTGATTTTGAAGAGTACGGAAGCAAGAACACCATGAAAGGTCAGATGGAGATTAGAAGTAATGGTGAAGTTGAAGAAGCTGGTTCAAGCGTAAAAGATGTGAAAGACATTAGGGACTTTCGAAAAGCAGCAAACTAATAATAATTAAATCCGGAGGTAATTAAGATGATTCAAAAAGCATTAGAGTATATCGTTGGTTTATCAAAAGCAGAAATTCAAGAGGTTAATGGTTCAAAGTATTCAGACAAGAGACTTACAAGAATCGATGAGGATTTAAGAGCAGAGCATGTCTCTCTCTTTACACTAAACAGTTTAATTGACTACATAAAGAGCAATACAGATACGATTAAAGGAAAGTGCCTGGTTCATGTTGTATCACCAACAGAGGTAGAGCTAATCAGTGAATTGGATAAGGACAGAAAGAGAGAAACGCTTGCTTATGTTACAGCTAGTATTCCTAAAATCAATTTGAACAGCTTCATGAGTCAAGAAGAATTCATTATCATGATGCAGAGTCAATTCTCGAATGATAAAACACAGCTAAATGAAAAGGAAATCGTACTACAAGTTGCTGGTAATGTGCTTGATAAGACAGTAGCTGATTATGGTGATGATGGAATTACCCAGAAAGTAACAATCAAAACTGGAATTGCTACTAATGATGATGTCAAAGTACCAAATCCTGTAGTATTAGTTCCTTACAGATCGTTTCAAGAGATACTACAAGTCCCATCAAGTTTTGTATTCCGTATGAGACAAGGTGACAGAGGGGTATCGTGTGCGTTGTTTGAAGCAGATGGCGGAGCTTGGAAGATAGATTCTGTATTAAGGGTAAAGCAGTTCTTACAGAACCAACTTGAAGGAATAGATAATATTACAGTAATCGCTTAGAAAGATGATTATATTTACAGTTGGGTGGTGGGGCAACCACCCAACGTTAAAAAGGAGTGAGATCTATGGGGAGTAAAACAGAGGTACTACAGAACATAAGTGAAGCAATTAAAAACAATATCAATGATGCAGCACATAGTTTTGTTAGTACAGGATATTATCTTAAGCAAGTAAGAAATGAGAACTTGTTTTTAGAACTGGGATATAAAGACGTCTGGGAATATGCATGTGATGAATTTGGTATTAGTAAATCAAATGCTAGTAGATTTATGAAGATAAACGATAAATTCTCTATCGGTGGTAATTCTACAACGCTATTAGAGCAGTACAATAATTTTAGTTATAGTAAACTACAAGAAATGTTGACACTTGATGAAGAGCAGCTAAACAACATTACTGATGATATGACAGTCAAGCAAATTCGAGAGATTAAGAAGCCAGATGTAGAAGTGAATGATAATCAACATGATGATGTTGAGGAAGAAGATGATAATGAACTAGAAATGAATATGACTGTTCATTTTGACGATGAAGATATACCTCAAGAAAACGATGAAAATATAAAGATTAATATCGCTGTAAATGAGTATCAAGAAGATGAGGTTGAAGATATAGACAATGATGATCCAGGTGCGACGTCGCAACAGGAAGATGAATTTAATACTATGGATTGTGAAATTGAACATGTTATTGGAGAAGTAGTTACTGAAACGACAGAGCAAGAGAATAATGATGTCATTATAAATGTGCCAGAGACTGTTAGAAGTAGGTGCTTACATGATGAATTAATTGAATGTAACATTCATAATGCTAAAGATATTGCTTTATCCATAGGGGCTGATTGCAAAGGTATATGTTGCAAGAGTTGTGAAGAAAGCTGTGGAGCTAGATGCAACTACTCGGCACATGATATCAAAGTAGAGAAAGATGTTATTGATACAAAAGGAATTGTTATTAAAGAGCTTAAGAAACCATTATTTACTGCGAAACAACACTTAGAAGATGCAATAAAGAAAGAGGAAGAGATACTTGAGCAAATGGAATCTTCTTGGAAAGAGAATCAACCAGATACTCTTTTGAAACATCAGACTTTGTTATTAGCTTACAAATGTCTACTAACCGATATGGAATACCCTGCACCTATACAAATAATTCAAGAGCAACCAGAATTATCAATACTAAGAAATAACGAGCAACGTAAAGAATTTATAGACAACTTCTTTGATTGGAAGATATGGATAGATCAACAAGAAACTTCTGAAAGATATTATAGGTATGATTTTGATAATGGTGTAAGCTTCGTAATAAGAGTAAGCATGATACATGCATGGGAGAGCGGTAAATATTCAAAAACTTCGTCATGGGGAAATGCAGAATACTTTATTATGGGAGCTGATGATAAATATTACAAGGGTGTAACCAAAACGTTCAAAGAATCCTCAAGTAATAAGTCTGCAATGATTGATTATTTGAAAGATTATCAAAAGAAGGAGTGATATCATGGATGAAACAATGGTAGCTAAAAGAAAGAATTTTGATCAAGAAGTTTTGTTGCAATGGGACGAAGTACATATAATAGCCCAAATGGTGAAAAATGATGAAGCTAGAGTAGTAAAAAGAAATGGAAGGCTTTGTACCATTTTAAATAGGACACTATAGGTGGAAAATGGTGAAAATTAGCACATTGATAATTGAATATAAATAGTTGGAATGGTATAATTTAACTATTACAAAGGATTGTGGAGGGGATACAATGAGCATTATAGTAAAAACACCGTTTAAATCAGATGGTTTGGAAACTGATCCGATGGTATATGGTTTACGGCCTTCTGAATTAAGGCAAGGAATTATTCAATTATATAATGATAAAAGTTTATTGATCACAGGTTCCAGAGGAATTGGCAAATCATCTTTATGTTATCAATTACAGAAGATAATGCAAGGAGATAATATTATTTTAAATAGATGTGGATTGGATATTTCAATGCACGAATTTATAACAATTAATTATATCTGTACACCAGATGATACCTTGGAAACAATAGTATATAGTATTTTAAATGAATTGGAACGTAAACTAGTGGATTGTAATAAAAAATACAAGTTAAAACTCAAAGAGTTCGATGTGCAGATATTTGGTTTCTTAAAAGCCAAAATAGAAAATAAATCTACTGAGAAAGAGCAATTTGTTACATTGGTTAATTCATTCGTCGAAGTTATACATAGTTTTAGAGAAACATATGTAGACCCTCATATCAATATTTCATTAGATGAATTAGACCAAATAAAATCTGATTATAATGTAGCACATTTTTTAAAAGCTGTATTAGAACAATTAGATAAAAAAGGTGAAGGGAGGTTTCTATCGTTTATATTAGTAGGACAAAACTGCTTATATAATTTACTGTATGATAAGCAACCTGCTTTTCATAGGTTAGTCAAACATATTCGTTTGTTTCCATTAGACGAGGAAAATTCTAGCTATGTTTTAGATGCATGCTTGAAGAGGGCTAAAATTTATACTGAGATACTTGATGATGCAGAAAGATGTTTTTTGAGTTTAACAAATGGATATCCATATTTTATACAGTTATTGGGTGATGAAACATTTAATTGTATGTTATCAAGGTATGTCAACAAAAGGGAAATATTAACTATAAAACTGGATGATGTCCTAAGTGGCTTAAAAAATGTAATTATCTGTGAACAACAAAGATATGAAATATTAATAGAGCAGTTAGATGATAATATAAAAAGTTGTATATT
>NZ_CBDLAM010000020.1:13008-34183 GCF_965301125.1 Anaerosporobacter sp.
TGTTATTAATTGAAGATTCAAATCAAATAAATGTGGAGTCAAAAAAAATAGTACAAGTATTAATAAATAAGCAGGTTTTACAAGAGCTAGAAGTAAAAATTGATGAAGATAAAGAGTTTTGTTTTCAAGAAGAAATTTTCAGAGTGTATTTATTTGATAGAATAAATAATGCAAACAGATTAAATTTTGACGATTAATTATTAAGGAAACCAACTATCATTATTTAGTAGTTGGTTTTTTGTTGTGCAAAAAGGAGGAGAAGTAGTATGAAGTATTTTAAGTAAACAGTTATTTGTACTGTACATTACAAAAAAATTGTTACTGAGGACCAAATATGAATGGTTACCAAGTGTGATAGCAGTGCGGGAATATATTATGAATCAGTTGAAGAGTACATGAAGAAGTTATACAAGATAAAAGAGAGGGTGTTGAAAGTGGAAGCAACAATAGAAAATCTAATAGACATATCTGTAAGAAAAGCAATTAAATCATATGCAAAAGAATTAAAGGCAGAGCAGAACAAGATGGCACTGCACAATACAAGATTACTTTTAAAAAATTATGATAAAATTAAGAAGAGTATTGAACTATCTATAGATGAATTAAACCAGGACATACTAGAGTTAAATATAGATTTCAGTGATGTGACAGATATAGATGGAGAACGCTTGTATATTGATAGCATAAGAAGAAGCAAAGCACGTAGTTTAACTATAATATCACATATAGATAATGCACTACAGATTATGAAGCAGGAAAAAGAGAAGACTGGATTCAATGATAAATACGATATATTTTATAATTGCATCTTTAACAAGATGAGTTATGAAGATGCTGCACAAAAATATAATACATCAATAGCATCAGTAAGTAGATGGATTAAGGAACTTACCAGAGAGATGAGTGTATATATATTTGGAGTAGACGGTATTAATAACCTTTGAGAAAAATATGAAAAAAAGATGCAATTTACATGGCAAATATAAAATGATACTATTTAAGCAGAAAATATTGATTTAGAAGGATGTCCTTATGGGATGTCCTTTTTTGCATTTATGAAAGGGTTGATTAAATGAATACAGTTGAACCAATAAGAGATATGAAAGTAATTTGGAATATCGAAGATTATCTGAAAGAGAAAAATGAACGTGACTATATGATGTTTGAAATAGGTATATATTGTGGACTTCGTATTTCTGACATACTTAAGTTACAAGTAAGAGATGTTAGGGATAAGACTCATATTAGCATTCGTGAGCAAAAGACTGGAAAGGAAAAAAGATTTAAGATTAATCCAGACTTACAGAAGGTAATCAAGAGCTACATAAAAGGAAAGGAAGATTATGAATTTCTTCTACCATCTAGACAAGGACCTAATAAACATATTACGAGACAACGTGCTTATGATATCTTGAAGGAGGTGGCAGACAATTTTGGAATCGAATATGTTGGGACACATACATTAAGAAAGACATTTGGTTATCACTTCTATATGCAGACAAAGGATATAGCAACATTAAAAGAGATATATAATCATTCAGATATATCTGTAACGTTTCGTTATATAGGAATCAATCAAGATCGTAAAGATGATATGATGTGCAAGCTTTCATATAAGAGACATTGATTTGTGGTGCAGATTTACTCAAATGGCATATGTAAATGTCGGAGATATAAATATGTGTTTCTTCTATTAAAGTGAATATAAAGAATAACATTTACAAAATTATAAGATATGACAATCTCAAACGAAGGAGAAGTAAATACCTACCAAATGCAATAAGTGTGAAAAAAAGATGATATTTCAATGATAGTTTGACCGTGCTATAATGGTAGCATGAAAATAAAAGGTTACCTAATATTTTCATTGCCCAGTTTCTTCACTCCTTATGAAGCATCGTATGTAAATGTACGGTGCTTTTTTTATTGCGATGTCGCAACGAATGAGAATAGTTATTTGTGAGGTAGAGAGATGGCACAGAATTTTGCAAAGAAGTTTTATAATAGCAAGACATGGAAGTCATGCAGACTTGCTTATATCAAACATCGTGTAACAATCGATGGTGGTATGTGTGAAACATGTCATGAAGAACTAGGTTACATTGTACATCATAAGATACAGCTAACACCAAACAATATTAATGATCCAGATATAACACTCAACTGGTGCATGCTTAGATATGATTGCAAAGCATGTCACGACAGAGAAGAAGGTCACTTTATTGATTCACTTGGTATTAAGCAGCTTAAATGTTTATTTGATTCCAATGGTCAGCCTATAGTAGCAGACTCCCCCCATTCGGAGTAAATTCTGTCTTTTGGAAAAGACCGATGCTCCTACGCTAATCTACACGCAAGGAAAAAAATCATGTGAAGGGGTCAGAAAGGAAGTGAAAAGATGATTGATAAAAAGCCAGTATCAGAAAAAGATAAGCTGATAAAGAAAGAGATGTCAAAGTATAAAAAGATTTTCAAAGATATCGAAGAAGATAAAAAACCATTTGCAGAAAAGCTTTATTCAAGGGCAGCATTTATGGCTGTAACACTAGATGAACTACAGGAAAAAGTAAATAGTGATGGAGCAGTAATTGAGTGCACGAATGGAAATGGATTTGTTACAAAGTCAGAGCACCCAGCACAAAAAAGCTTTAACACGATGATTAAGAATTACAATGCAACTATAAAGTCTCTCATCGATTTAATTCCTACTGGTTCCAAGGAAGGTGATGAATTGATTGATTTCATTAGTGGTAAAAAATGACGGAGTTAGAAAAATACTTTACGTCAATTGTAGATGGCAAGATTGTGGCATGTGAAAAGATGAAGCGTATCTCGGATATACTTCTTACAGGATTTTATTCTCCTGGTGAATATCATTTTGATTATGATATTGCCAGTAAGCATACAGATTTTATCGAGAGATTTTGCTACGTGCCAGCTGGAGATATTGGACAGCGGATAAAGCTAGAGTTGTTTCAGAAAGCCAGACTTCAAGCTCTGTTTGGTTTCGTTGATGATAACAACATCAGACAATATAACGAATGCATGATTGTAGAAGGTCGTAAGAATGGTAAAACAACAGAGTGTGCAACAGTTGAAAATGACATGCTTGTAAATGATGGAGAAGGTGCTCCTGAGATTTATAATATTGCAACAAAGCTTGATCAAGCCAAGAAGGGATTTGTTGCAGCTGATAATATGCGTAAACAATCACCACTCTTGCGAAAGCATATTAAGAAACGTGCATCAGATTTGTACTTTCCAGTGAATATGGGGTTCATTAAAGCAATGGCAAGTAATACTTCATCACTTGACTCTCTTGATAGCCATTGCGTTGTTATCGATGAACTTGCGGCAATAAAGAATCGTGATATATACGATTTGATGAAGCAGTCGATGGGTGCAAGAAGTCAACCAATACTATTTTGTATTACAACAAATGGATTTATCAGAGGTGGTATATTTGATTCTCAGTATGAATACGCAGTTAATGTGTTAGAAGGCAAAGCCCAAAATAAAAGGTTTTTGCCTTTTATTTATGAGTTAGATAGTATCGATGAATGGGATAAAGAAGAGTGTTGGATAAAAGCAAACCCAGGACTTGGTACTATTAAATCTCGTGAATTCTTACGTGAGATGGTACAAAAGGCAAAAGATGATCCTAGCTTTAAGCCAACAGTACTTGTTAAAGATTTCAACATGAAACAAACAGGTCAATCTAGCTGGTTACGTTTTGAAGATTTGAATAACGAGGAACTCTTTGACTTATCTGAATTTGATTATTGTATAGGTGGATTTGATGCAGCTGATACAACAGATTTAAATGCTGCTGTTGCTCTATGTATGCGACCAGATGATGATAATATTTACATGGAGTTTATGTTTTGGATTCCTCAGTCTGTAATTGATGAATTAGATAAGACAGGTAATAGACAGGAACGTGATAATGCTCCATATCGTCTTTGGATTGACCAAGGATTTATGAGAACATGTGAGGGTAATAAGTGTGACAAGAGAATATTCCTTGAGTGGTTTAAAGAATTAAGAGATGAAAAGGATTTGTATGTTCAATACATCTTTTATGATCCATGGCATATCGATGATACTTTATTACGTGAATTTAAGTCAGAGTTTGGTCAAAAGTCAATGATACCAGTACGACAAGGTGTAATTAGTTTATCTGAACCAATGAAGAATATGGCAGCAGACTTTAAAGCACATAAAATTATTTATAACAATAACCCTGTTTACAAATGGTGCTTAATTAATACGGAAGTCAAAACAGATGTGAATGGAAATATCCAACCTGTTAAGATAACGGACAGACGTAGGAGAATTGATGGTACTGTTGCTTCATTGTGTGCATACAAAGGTGTAATGGACGTTAAGGACAAATATATCAATCTAAATCAATCGAAAGGTGGTGAATGACAAAGTGGGCTTATTTAGCAATATCAGAAAAAAGGAAACAATGCAGAAAGGCATTGAAGAATATTTTAAAATGATTAATGGGTATGTACCTGTGTTCACCTCTTTCGAAGGTAGTATATATGAGATGGAACTAACAAGGGCTGCTGTACATAGTTTTGCGACTCATGTTAGTAAGTTAAAACCTGAGATTAATGGCTCTGGTAATGAGATGCTTGAACGTAAGCTACAATACAAACCGAATCCATTAATGGATACAAAGAAATATCTTTATCGTTTAGCAACAATCTATATGGTTGATAACAATGTTTTTATTGCACCATTATATGATAAATATTTCAATATCAATGGTTATTATCCATTACTATCATCAAGAACAAAAGTAGTAACAGAAGATGGTGTTAAGTATTTGCGATATGACTTTGGACTTGGGAGCCATGGAGCAGTTGAACTAATCAATGCAGGACTAATGAACCAATTTCAATACAATGATGAACTATATGGTTCGAGCAATTGTGTATTACAGCCAACGCTCGAATTGATAAATACTCAAAATCAAGGAATTATCGAGGGTGTTAAAAATAGTGCATCAATACGTTTTATGGGGAAAATTGCACAGACATTAAAACCCAAAGATTTAAAAGAAGAAAAACAGAGATTTATGGAAGATAATCTATCTGCTGAAAACAACGGGGGTATTCTTCTTTTTGATTCCAAGTATGAAGATATAAAACAAATTGATTCAAAGCCTTTTGTTGTAAACCCAATCCAAATGTCACAAATTAAAGAAAGTGTATTTACGTATTTCGGTACGAACGAAAATATTCTACAGAATAAATTCACATCAGATCAATGGAATGCTTATTACGAAGGAAAAATTGAGCCTTTTGCAATTGAAGCATCTTTGGTACATACCAATATGACATTCAATGAGAGACAAATTGCATATGGTAATCAAATTATTTTTACAGCAAATCGATTACAGTATTTAAGCAACAGTGAGAAACTTAATACAGTTACACAATTGTTTGATAGAGGATTTATAACGCATAATCAGGGGCTTGAAATATTCAATATGGCACCAGTTGATAATGGTGATACAAGATATATTCGTAAAGAATATGCAATTACTGATAACTATTCGAAGGAAGGTGATGATAATAATGGAACTGGACAAGATGATACAGCAAAGATCATTACAAGTACTGAACTTGCCACAGGAACAGAAGAGGATTGATAGTAACTACTATGTGGAGGGATATGCTACAACATGGGAAAGGTATTTGTTATGGGAAGATGATGATGGTCCTATCTACGAACAATTCTCGCGCGATGCTTTTGTGGGCTGTGAAATGTCAGATGTAATATTTCAATATGATCACACAGGAAAAGTATTTGCTAGACAATCAAATAAGTCACTTATAGTTGAGACCAATGAAAATGGTCTTTTTATTTGCGCTGATTTAAGTAAATCTAGATCAGCACAAGAAATGTACGAGGAAATAGGTAGTGGACTTATTACTAAAATGTCTTGGACTTTTGGATATGGTGACTATCATTACGATGAGGCATCCAGAACATTCGTACACACAAAAATTAGACGAATATATGATGTAAGTGCGGTTAGCATTCCTGCTAATGACACTACTAGTATATATGCACGCTCATTCTGTGAGGAAAATATGAAAAGCTTGAAAAAAGAGCTACAGAAAGAGCAGCAAAGAAAGAAACTAATATTGAATCTAAAATTGGAGGGATTTTAAATGCACGAAAAACGTTTAAAAGAAATTGAAAGCAGATTAGCAGAAATCAAGACATCAGTAGACCAAGAAGAAGCGGATATTGATGCACTTACAACGGAAACGGAGAAATTGATTGGAGAAAGAAAGAAGATTCTTGAAACAATCGAAAAGAGATCCAAGTTATTAAGTAACATTGCATCAGGTGCTTCTGGCGAAGTAGTAAATACCTTGATGCCACCTACAGATGATGATGGTGTGGAGAAAAGAGCAAAGAAGTTTGCAGAGACAAGTCATATGACAATTACTGCAAAAGAATCTAGATCGGTACTTATCAGTTCAGGAAAACTTGCAACTCCAACTAATGTATCTGGTATTAATGATGCATTCAACACGGTATCATCAATTGTAGATATGGTTGATGTACAAGATTGTACTGGTATGGGTTCAGATATTGTTGCATTCGAAACAACAGGTTCAGAAGCTGGAGATAAAACTACAGAAGATGGAAAAGCAAATGAAAGTGATCCAGGTTTTGATTATGTAACGATTACACCGAAATCTGCAACTGTTTTAAGTTATGTATCAAGACAAGTTAAGAAACAGACTCCATTACTTTATGAACAAAAAGTAAAACAATCAGCATTTAATGCTCTAAGAAAAAAAGCTGCTAAAGTTATCACAGATGCTATTAAAGCATCAACAATAACAGAGGTTATTACAACAATTTCTTCAATTGATGCAACTACGTTAAGGAAAATCACAATGAACTATGGTGGAGATGAAAACATCATGGGAGATGCTGTTCTTTTCCTAAACAAAAAGGATTTAGTTGCATTTGGTGATGTTCGTGGTACGAACGAGAAGAAAGCTGTATATGAGATTACTCCAGATAGTACTAATCCAAACACTGGTATTATCAAAGATGGTGGTTTATCTGTTAGATACTGTATTAACTCAAATTGTACTGCATTAACAGGAGCGACAAATTCAAGCACAACGGTTGTGTTACCTACAATGTTATATGGCCAACCTAAATGTGCTAGACTTGATCTGTTCGGAGATTACGAAGTACGTACATCGGAAGATTATAAGTTTGGTGAAGGCTTATTATCAGTACTAGGAGACGTTGATTGTGGAGCAGATGTAGTTGTTAATAAAGGATTTGTTGTTGTTGCACTTCCAAAGAAATCTGCTTAAGTAATATTAAAGGCATTATGATGTTATTTACAAACATTATGATGCCTTAGTTTTTGAGGTGATTATATGGACTTTATTAATAGTGTAAAATTGGCATTAAGAGTTGATGATGATTTTTTAGACATGGACATTAATGAAACAATAGAAGCATGCAAGGTCGACATGGAATTTTCAGGTGTATCAAAAGAAAAGATAGTTGATACCGACAGCTTGATATTACGAGCAGTAAAACTATTTTGTAAAGCAGAATTTAGTACAGATGATAAAGAATCATCAAGATATAAAGATGCATATGAAACTTTAAAAATACATCTAGTGTTATCAAGTGATTATAGGGCTGGTGAAATTTAAGATGTTAAATATTAATAGGTTAAATAAAAAAATATCAATCTACACTTATGAGAACATTAAAAATGAATTAGGGCAAGCAACACAAAAGTTAT
Source organism: Anaerosporobacter sp. (assembly GCF_965301125.1). Lineage (NCBI taxonomy): Bacteria > Bacillati > Bacillota > Clostridia > Lachnospirales > Lachnospiraceae > Anaerosporobacter > Anaerosporobacter sp. The sequence goes on from NZ_CBDLAM010000020.1 coordinate 20,819, forward strand.
CTCTTTATAGAACGATGTGGGCAAGTGTAGAGCCTACAACAGGAAGAGAATATTATGAAGCACAAAAAATAAGAGCAGAATTAACATGGAATATCTATACCAGGTATTATAAATCATTCACACCTACTAATAGCATGTTAATAGAATATAATAATCGCAAATTCAGAATAATTTCTGTAATTGACTATCAGGAAAGACATGAGATGTATAAATTCGTTTGTACGGAAGTGGTAGGTGAGAAGGTTGAGTAGTGAATTTGAATGTGATCCATCAGCTCTTATTGAAGCTTTTAATAATGTTGTAGATAGTTATACAGATATTGCATTAGATGAAATGGAGCGGACGGCAAAAGAATTCCGAAAAGATTTAGTTAAAAATACAAAACAAGTAGTTGATACAAGTAAACAATCAAAGCTTATAAAAGGATATAAATTTGATAAAACAACTGGATTTGGGTCTGATATGGAAAAGAATTTACGATGTAAAGCACCACACTTTCATCTTGTAGAAAAAGGGCACAACCTTATAACACCATATACAAAGAATAGAAAGATGGTTTCGAATGGTGGACAAAGAATAGGTTTTGTACCTGGTAAATTCATGCTAAAGAAAACGTGTGAAGAATACGAAGAAAAGATACCAGAAGCTATGCAAAGGGTGCTAGATACAATAAGGAGGGAAAATAATATATGATAACAATTAAAGACATATACAAAGCTGTTAATAATGTTATTGAATCTGAATACCCTACCATACCAATTGTCAGCAAAGAGGTGGTTGAGGGAGCTGATAAACCATATTATTATGTGCAGATTCTTCCTACTAACTTGCCTAATACCAGTATCAACTATAAAGAAGCAAGATACAGCGTAGTAATTACGTATTTTCCTGAACAAGCAAATAGCATAAAGGATATTGAAGTGTTTGAAAGATTGCAATTGCTATTTGGACATGGAATTAAGATAGATAACGTGTTTGGAATAATTTCTAATTATGATATGGACTATATAGGGCAAGATGATAATATTTTGCAATGCTCATTTACCTTATCATATACAGAGTATTTTGAATTATCATACGAGGAACAAGTTGCAGACGAAGTAACTATAAATAATAGCATTATTGAAGAGTAAAGGAGATGTATATATGTCAACTTTAGGAATGCCATCTGTAAATATTACGTTTACAGAGAAAGCGGCGCAGAGTATAGAAAGAAGTGAAAGAGGTATCGTTGGTATTGTAATTAAGGAGTCTACTGCTACTATTACAGAAGTTGGAGAGCAGTTTGATGTTTACGATGTAAGCGATATACCTGCAGAATTAAGTGCTGATAATAAAATGCAGATTACATTCGCTTTATCAGGCTATTCAACAAGTCCACGTAAAATAGTTGTATTTACAATGGACAGTGAAGGTGTTGATTACACAGAAGTATTGAAGAAAGTAGAAGTAATCAAGATTGATTATCTTGTATTTCCTACAATCTCTACAGATGCAAAAACAACAGAAGTTGTTACGTGGATTAAAGCACAAAGAGAAGCGGGAAATAAGATTAAGGCTGTATTGCCAAATGTAACAGCAGATCATGAAGGTATTATAAGTGTAGCAGATACCACCATTAAGATAGGGTTAACTGACCACTCGACCGAACAGATATGTTCGAGAATAGCAGGTATTATTGCTAGTACGCCATTAACAATTAGTGCTACATATGCACCAATACCAGAGGCAGCTGACTGTACTAAGTATACTAAGCAACAATTAGATACGATGGTTGGTGCAGGAAAGTTTGTTGTCTTTTGGGATGGGGAAAAGGTTAAATGTGGAAGATCTGTAAATAGTTTGATTACAGTTACACAAGAAAAAGGGGATCAATTCAAAAAGATTAAAATTGTAGAATGCATGGATATGATTTATAACGACATTAAGCAAACTGCAGAGGATAGTTATTTAGGTAAGTTTGCAAATAGTTACGACAATAAGTGCTTACTTATTAGTGCTATTTCATCTTATTTTGAAACACTCAAACTTGATGGTATTGTTTCAAGCTACAGTGTTGGTATTGATATTGATAGCCAACGTGTATACCTTAAGTCACAAGGGAAAGATGTTAATGCAATGTCTGAACAAGAGATTAAGGAAGCTAATACAGGTTCAAAAGTATTTATCAAGGCTACAGTAGTAATACTTGATTCCATCGAAGAGATTGAACTTCCAATTTCATTAGCATAAGGAGGAATTTTAAATGGAAAAAGGATATAATGCTAGTAAAGTTATGAATGGTACCTGGGGGCAAGTATGGGTAGATTCTCATTATGTATCAGAGTTAGCTTCTATCGATGCCAAGGTAACAGCAAAAACAGAAGCAATACCACAGTGTGGACAGTTAATTGACGGTACAAAAGTTACCGGATTAGAAACTAGTGGAACGCTAAAGCTCAACAAGATTTCCTCATATTTCTTAAAATTATTAGCCGAGGATATGAAAAAAGGTATTCAGACACAGTTTACGATTATAAGTAAGGTATCTGATCCGGCAAATGGTGGGACAGAACGTGTTAAATTAACTGGTTGCACATTCACAGAATTACAGCTTATTAATATTGAGCAAAAGAAGAACATGGAAGAATCCCTGCCGTTTACTTTTACAGATTATGAAGTATTAGATTATGTAGCATAGTATAAAGCCTTGTTGGTATGAAACTAACAAGGCTTTTTGAAAGGATGAAGATTATGAATTTAGCAAGAAAATTATTAACAATTGATGCAAATATATACAAAGAGTTAAAAAAAGGTACCGTTATTGTAAAAAATCTAACTCAAGCATTAGGGGAAGAGGTTAGTATCGAAATTAGACAGCTAGATGATGACAGAATGAATGAATTACAATGTATGATGCTAGAGTCTGATGGAAGTGTTAATTTTGCTGCTGGTAGAGATGTTTATGCTATGATTTGTGCAGAAGGCGTTATTGATCCATGTCTTGCAGATGATGAATTGCAAAAACACTACGGAGCGGCTACTCCTGCTGAACTTGCTAAGATACTTTTCAAGGGTGATGATCTACAAGAGGTTGCTGATGCAATTAGTAATCTTGCAAGTAGTATTGATGAGGTAAGTTTAGAAAAAAAGTCTACGATGAAATAGATAAGAATTTTGATACAAGGTTGATGTATTTGTTATTCAAACATAAGAACATTATGCCAAGTGAATATGTAGAAAAAAGTAGATCTGAACGAATTATATTAGCTGCCTTTATGAAGAGACTTATTGAAGATATTCAGGAAGAATATAACCAGATTGGTGGTGGTTAAGAGTGTCGAATAACGTTATTGATGCTGTTTTGCGATTCAAAGATGACTTTACTAATAAGTTTAATGCATCAGTACAAAATATAGCAAGGAATAGCAAGAAAATACAGAATTACGGGAAAGACATATCGAAAGTTGGGGATAACATAGCAAAGGCTGGAAGTACTATGACGAAGTCAATCTCATTACCAATTGCGGCAGCAGGAATTGCTTGCTTTAATCTTGCTTCAGATGCATCAGAAACGGCATCAAAGATTGAAGTTGTATTCGGAAATAATGCTAAGTCAATAAATGATTGGGCGAGTACAGCAATTGATAAAATGGGTATGGCAAGTAATACAGCGCTTGATATGGCATCAACATTTGGAGATATGGCGAATGGCATGGGATTATCAGATAAGCAGAGTAAAGAAATGTCTACAAAATTAGTAGAATTGACCGCAGATTTATCATCATTTAAAAATATCAGTACTGATGTTTCTAATACTGCATTAAAAGGTATATTCACTGGTGAAGGTGAGAGCTTGAAATCATTAGGTATTATTATGACAGATACTACACTATCGCAATATGCATTATCTAATGGGTATAAGACAGCATGGAAGGATATGACACAAGCTGAAAAAGTACAATTAAGATATAACTATGTAATGGAAAAAACAAAATCTGCACAAGGTGATTTTGAACGTACAAGTAGTGGTGCAGCGAACCAGACACGTATGCTTAAGGAACGTGTTAAAGAAATTGGTACACAGTTAGGTAGTAGTCTTTTACCAATTGGAACAAAACTACTACAGAAGGTTAATGAGTTGATGAAACGCTTCAGTTCACTTTCAAATTCGCAAAAAGAATCTATAGTGAAGATTGCGGCAATTGTAGCTGCCGTTGGTCCATGTGTAATTATATTTGGTAAAATGACAAGTGTGGTTGGAAAAACAATCTCTACGGTTGGTAGATTATCAAAAGGTATTAAAGCTGGTGCTAGTATAATGTCTATGTTTGGAACTGGAGGAGTTGCAGGATTAGTTGTAATTGGATTACTTGCTATTGTGGCAGCTGGTATTGCGATATATAAGAATTGGGATAAGATTGTAGCATTTGCAAATAAGCTGAAACAGAAACTTGTTGAAGTATTTAAGAAGATTGGAATTGATACTAAAGGGTTAGGTAAAAACTTTAACAATCTTAAGAATACAGTGAAAACAAGTGTTTCTCATATTGTTGCCTTTGTAAAGAAAATCATTACCGCATTGAAACCAGTAATTGCATTTGTTAGTAAAGTATTCGTAAAAGGTTGGAAAGTGGCTTTTGCAGGAATAAAAGGATATGTATCACAAGGCATTAAAGGGATTACAGAAATTATTAAAGGAGTAATGACTATCTTTGATGGAGTCATTACATTCATAGATGGTGTATTTTCGGGAAATTGGTCTAAGGCTTGGGAAGGTGTTAAGAGTATCTTCGGTGGTGTTTTTGATAGTTTATCAGCACTTGTTAAGACACCATTTAATGCAATTATTGGAATGGTTAATGGTGTCATTGGAGCTATTAATAAAATTAGTGTCAATATTCCTGGTTGGGTTCCGAAATATGGAGGAGAGAAGTTAGGTTTTGACTTTGCTACAATCCCATATCTTGCTAAAGGTACAGATAATTGGAAAGGTGGACTTGCAGTAACACAAGATCGTGGTGGAGAGCTTATGGACTTACCACGAGGTACAAGAGTATATCCACATGACGAATCAATACGTAAGGCTTACAAAGATGGTGAAAAAAGTAGTAAAGGTAAAGGCAGTATCGTTATTAAAAAGCTTGCTGATCAAATTGTCGTTAGAAAAGATTCTGATATTGATGAAATTGTTGAAAAAGTAGCAGCAAGATTCATAGATATTATAGATAATGGCGGAGGGGAGGTATTCGTGTAATGGAAATTTGGTTGAAACAAGGAGAGGAAGAATTGAGATTACCGATACTTCCTTCTTCCTATGAACTTAGTTATCAGCAAAATAACACAGAAGTAAACATAAGCAATTACGGAACCGTTAATTTAATAGGAAAAAGAGGACTTGCAACAACAACATTATCTTCATTTTTTCCAAAAAGAAACTATAGTGCAGTACAGTACAAAGGGTTTCCAAAGCCAAAAGAGTGTGTCAAATTAATAGAATCATGGAGAGATAATCCAGTAAAATACCTTATAGCTGGTAAAGGGATTAATCTAAACATGACTATTGAACAGTTTACGTATTCTGAACAGGATGCGACAGGTGATATATACTATACAATACAGTTAAAAGAGTATCGAATACCGAAATTAACAGTTAAAAAAACTGCTAAAACTGCTAATAAAACTATTAAAAAAATTACAACAGTTGAGAATGCAAAACGTGTCAATAAGACGGTTAAAACAACGCAGTATACAGTTAAGCAAGGTGATACATTGTGTAGTATTGCAAAAAAGTTAACAGGTGATAGTAATAACTACAGAGCAATAGCAAATCAGAATAACATTATAAATCCTAACAAAATATACATTGGTCAAAAGTTGGTGATTAAAGTATGAAGATTGTATGGATTGATAGCAAAAGTAATCAGAACATAATTACAGATTTTGTACAAGATGTGACATGGAGTGGATCTGTAAACCAGGCCACAAGACAATTATCTATATCAGTCCTTTATAGTCCAATAGATAAGAATATAAAAGACTTAGGCATTAAGATGGGAGATAGGTTGTTGTTTTATGACGAGGGTTATCTGCTCATTGATGCGATGGTATATAGGAGAGGAAAACAGTCGGAGCAAGGAACGATTACATATGATGCTTATGATGAATTAAAAAGATTCGTAAAAAGTAATTGTTCATATAATTTTAATAATACTACTCCTGAGATGATTGTTAAAACATTATGTAATGCTTTAAAAGTTAAAGTAGGTAATATTGCAGAGACAAAGGTTCCAATCAAAAAATTACTTGTTGAGTCGGAAGGATTCTATACAGTAATTATGAAGGCATATACAAAGGCATATAAGGCATCAGGGAAGAAGTATATGCCTATTATGATAGGAAAAAAGCTGTCTATTATTGAAAAAGGCGAGATGGTAGACAGCTTTTATCTAAGTGATAAAGTTAATATAACTACGTCTAATTATGAAGAAAGCATTGAGAATATGATAAATGTAGTTAAGATTTACGATGAGAAAGGGAAACAGGTCGGAGTCGTTAAAAATGATAAGAATATTAATATGTATGGAATATTTCAAGATGCATATGTGAAAGAAGAGGGAGTTAATGCAACTACAGCAGCTAAGAATATGCTCATAGGTGTTAGTAAGGAAGCTTCTATTGAAGCAATCGGTAATATCAAGTGTATCTCTGGATATGCAGTCAAAATTAAATACAGTTTAACTGGACTTACGGGGAAATTTTGGATTGATACGGATAGTCACACCTGGTCAAATGGGGTTCACACAATGAGTCTTAATTTGGCTTTTAAAAATATTATGGATACGCAGGAGGAATAAGATGAACGACAAGGGATATGAAAAGCTTATAGTAGCAATAAAGCAGTTATGCGCAAGTAAGAATAACATACTACTTGGTGTGATGTTATCTTCAAACTCATGCAAGATTAATGAACTCCAATTGGATAGAGATGATCTATATATTGCAGAGCACTTAACAACTGGTTACTTAAGATTTAATGAAGATACATACACGAATGTAGAAAAGTTAAAACTAGGAGACTTAGTTCTTGTATGTAAAATTAGTGATGAGAAGTATGCAATAATAGAAAGGTTGGTGGAAGTATGAGTTTTCCGTTTGAATTAGAAGAATCAGCTCAAGAAGATGATTATATTGATGGAGAAGAATATAGTACACCGACGGAGTATGGTATAGATTTTCTGACTGGACAACTAACAGGTGATATAGTAACAGGGATAGAAGCGATAAAGATTTGGATTTGGCTTGCACTTAATACAGTCAGATATAGACATGTTATCTTTTCGTGGGATTACGGAACGGAAATTGAATCGCTTATAGGCAAAAGCTATTCTCAAGATTATATCAATGATGTTGTCCCTGATATGATTAAGGACTGTTTGCTTATAAACAAGAACATTTTAGATGTAACGAATTTTAACATTACTATTGTGAGAGATAAGTTAGTTGGAAATTTTACCGCAGTTACAAGCTATGGGGAGGTGGATATTGATGTTTGAAGAACAAACATACGAAATAATATTGCAGCGAATGCTTGAACGAGTAAAAACAAATTTAGGAGTAGATACAAGCGAAGGAAGTTTGGTATATAACATTCTTGCGCCAGAAGCGTGGGAACTAAGTCAGTGTTATATTGCTATGGATACGGTATTAGATACTACATTTGCGAATACTGCCCCAAGGGAAGAGCTGATACTTAGAGCCAAGGAACGTGGTATTAGTCCATATGAAGCTACAAAGGCAATTATTAAAGGAGAATTCAATATAGATGTTCCTATAGAGTCAAGATTCACATTAGACGAATTGGCCTATGTAGCATTAGAGAAGTTAAGTATAGGAATATATAAGATGGAGTGTGAAACTGCCGGGATTCTTGGGAATAAAAAGTTTGGAGACATATTAGCAGATGAATATATTGAAGGATTAGAAACTGCAAAACTAACGGAATTATTAATACCAGGTACAGACGAAGAAGAGACAGAAGCGTTCAGGACAAGGTATTTTGATTCTTTTGAAAGTCAAGCATTCGGAGGAAATAGAGCAGATTACTCTGAAAAAATTAAAGCAATTACTGGTGTTGGTGGTGTTAAGATATCCAGAGCAACCGATGTTAATAAAACTATTAATACAGTCATTATTACAAGTGAATATAGTAAGCCTAGTGTCACACTTGTAAACCTTGTGCAGACCGCTATTGATCCAACGCAAAATAGTGGGGAAGGATATGGTCTAGCGCCAATAGGACATGTAGTGCTAGTGAGTTCATGCGATGAAGTAGTTATTAATTTAGCTTGCAGCATTACACTAGAAGATGGATATACATGGTCTGAGGTAAGTGAACTTGTAACAGCAAAAGTAGAAGAATATTTACTTTCGTTACGCAAAGAATGGGAAAATAATACGTACCTGATCGTAAGAATTGCGCAGATATCTTCACAGATCGTTTCAGTTCAGGGAGTAGAAGATGTAAGTGATATAAAAATAAATAATGTAGCAAGTAATTATTCATGTGAAGCTAATGAAATACCTGTTATTGGGAGCGTGACAAATAATGCAGATGCTTAATCATCTTCAAGATGTGGTTCAGAGTATAAAGGAAATACAAATAATTGCTAAAGTAGATGATGAAGAAAATACTCTTATTACCTTATCTACAAATAATCTATACAATAACCAATTCCTTGCAACGTGTACGGTTGAAGGAATTAAAAGATATGAAGATATGTTTGGAATTTCTTATCTTGCTATAGATACTTTAGAAGAAAGGATATTCAGACTAATTGCATATTATAATAAACAATTACCATATACAAAACCAATGTTAGAGCAGAATTTAGAAGCGTTTTGTGGGAAAGATGGATATAAAATAGTATACGATTATGAAATTGATAAGCTAACGGTAAAGATAGCACTTAGTGCCCAATCTATGTTTAACACAGTGCGAGATTACTTAGAGACTACGGTTCCATTGAATATCATAATTGATTGCATGCTACTGTATAATACCTGGAATATGGCTAAAATGCTTACTTGGGATACAGTAAGTACAATGACATGGAAACAGCTAAGAGAGGGGGATATTGCTAATGTTAACGACTACTAATTTGGGACTAATAAAACCGAGTGAAACAGAATTTATAAATATTGAAGATATAAACGGGAATATGGATAAGATTGATCAAGCGGTTGGAGAGAAAGCAAACAAAACGGATATTCCAACGATACCATCTTCATTGCCTGCTAATGGTGGTAATGCTGATACTGTAGGTGGTAAGTTACCAAGTGCTTTTGCTGCAACAAGTCATACCCATACAAAATCACAAATTACTGACTTTACACATACGCATACAAAGAGTAATATAACAGATTTTCCAACAAGTCTACCCGCCAACGGTGGTAATGCTGATACGGTAGATTCTATTCATATATCAGTTGTAACAACTCTTCCCACTACTACAGACGCTAACACATTGTATTTGGTTAAGGGGTGATAGCATGGCTAATTTACAGATAGGTGATAGCAAACCCAAATCAATATATTATGGAAATAACAAAATAAAGGAAGCTTGGCTAGGCAGTACTAAATTATGGTCTAGTAATGTTCCTACGTTCGTTGCAGTTGGTTACAGTGGTTTTATAGCTTACTCATCAGATGCTGGAATAACATGGAACAACACAACAAGTGGGGTATCTGATGACTTAAATTTTATTGTAGCATCCCCAGATTTATTTGTAGTTTCTGGTTATAATACTTCTTATATTTTACGTTCAACCGATGGTATAACGTGGACTAAGGTTGATACGCCATTTTCTAATGTTGATAGTATGACGTTTGCACAGAGTAAATTCGTAGTGGTTAATGGTTCCAGTACTTTGTACTATTCTACTGACGCCATAACATGGTCGTCTGTAACCACTTCTATGTATAATATGTATAGTATCGAATACGTCAACGATAGATTCTTTGCAACAGATGGGTCTCAAGCTTGGTATTCGATTGATTTATCGACATGGAATTATTTCTCAGTGCCAACAATATATCCAAATGTTTTCGGTGGTGGTGGTGGAACTTATTTGATTGCTTCATCTAGCACGACCAATCAAATAATAGCAACATCAAATAATGGTGTAAATTGGACTTCAAGTAACGTTTTGTATGGTAGGCGTGTTTATGATATAGAATATGGCAATGGTTATTCAATAATGACAACCATCAATGACACTGATTACCATATGGTAGCTAAATACTCGGCTGCCACATGGTCGTATAGTATGCCTGATTTGGTCAGAAAGAGAAGATTAGCATATTCATCGACATATGGTATATTCGGAACAGTAGCAAGTTTAAATTACAATTTTTTATACTCAACAGATGGTATAACGTGGACTACAGTAACTAATGCATTTACTAAAAATCCAACAAGCATAGCTTTTAAAGAATAGAGGTGAATACATGATTATTTTAAAAGACAAAGATAATGTTGTTTTGTTTAGAGGTGATAACATAACTTATGGGGTATTTGATGAACCAAACTTAAATAAGTGGGAAATTATTGACGGTGATGGTTTGTTCTATGTAATACATGATAGTGCAACTAAAGTAGAAGTTGATTCAATACCGAGTGATTATAAACCATCTAAGTATTGTTATGCAGCAGAGGAAGGGTTCTATAACAATCCAAACTATTTAGAACCATACAGTATTGATACAGAAATTGAAAGATTATCACAAGAAAACACAGAATTAAAAGCACAGCTAGATAATGTGCAAGAAGTACTTGACTATCTTGTTATGCAGTAGGAATGAGGTGAAAAACATGGCAGAATGGTTAGCAGGACGTATTGAATTAGGGAAGCTTAATTACAATGCAGTAGTAGCTAAATATCAAGAATTTAAGAACGATATCAACTCACATCTAAGTATTGATAATTATATTGTCAATGATGATGGAACTGTAACAAAAAATTAGGAGCCTTTGTGGCTCCTAAAGAGGGAGGTATGAAAAAACAAACTATATCAAAAAGGTTATTAGCTTCCTTTGATAAATTAATAATAACATTCAATTGTGTAGTAACTATGGAACGTTAGTGAAGATTATGTGAACGTTCTGAAAATAATTTGAGCCGAGAGGCTCTTTTTTAATTGCGATAATGCAACGAGGAAAGAGAGGAAAGTATGGAAAAACTAAAGGAATTAATATGTGGACTAATAGGCGTTATAGGTGGAACAATTGTAAGTATGTTAGGAGGTTGGAGCGCAGATCTTCAGACCCTTATTACATTCATGGTAATTGATTTTATCATGGGACTAGTTGTAGCTTTTGTATTTAAGAAGTCAACTAAGACAGAAACTGGAGCAGGTGAAAGTAATGCTTGCTTTAAAGGTCTTTGTAAGAAGGCTGTAATGTTACTTATCGTTTTAATTGCGTACAGGCTTGATATAACTCTACAGGTTAACTATATTCGAACAACTGTAATTATTGCATTAATCGTAAACGAACTTATAAGTATTATTGAAAACGCAGGATTGATGGGAGTTAAGTTTCCAAAAGTGATTACTAATGCAGTAGATATACTACAAAAGAAATCAGAAGAAAGCGAGGGGAAATAATATGAGTAATATAGAACAGTGCAGAGATATAACCGAATTGAATTGTTTATGTCAAATACAACTCAATCAAGCTATAAAAGATATAAAGATTGCAGGTATCAATCCTCTCATTGTAGAAACATATCGCAGTCAAGTAAGACAAAACTATTTATATAGTTTAGGACGGACTGTTAAAGGTACAAAGGTTACATGGACCCAAATTAGCATACATACTAAAAGAAATGCGGTTGATGTAGTGCCACAACGTATTGTAGACGGTAAAATGACAGCCATCTGGAATGCAAAAGATAGTGAAACTAAGAAGATCATTTCCATTATGCAAAAGTACGGTTTCGAAGCAGGAGCAAACTGGGTAACTAGTCCTGATAGCCCACACTTTCAAATCAAAGGTGTGAGTACAAAAGGGAAGTCGTACTCATTAACTAATACAAATTCTTTTATTACAAAGATGATACAAAAGGCACTTAATGAAAAGATAAATGCAAAATTGACTGTAGATGGTAAATGGGGAGCAAATACAACCAAGGCAGTCAACAAGTTCCGAAAGAAATTTGGTTGGAAAGAAGATGGCAAGGTAGGTGTAGAAACACTTAAGAAGTTATTGGCCTAATGTAACTTGTTAGATGTACAAGTTTTGCACAAGATGTATGCAAGATACTTATAATTAGATAAATATATTTATATCTAGTTATATAAAAGTAACCACATTTCGTCATTGTAAATACGCTGTTTTATAAACATTATATACACTTATACTAACTAATAATATATAAATTATATTTCCGCAGGTCGTGGGTTCAAATCCTACTGCCCCTGTCATGAAAGTCTTGTAAACATTATGTTTACAAGGCTTTATTTGGCTAAAAGAATAGCAAATGGTGCATAAACGGTGCCACTTCAGATTATGCAGAAGTATGGATTTGAAGCAGGAGCAAACTGGTCAACCAGTCCGGACAGTCCCCACTTTCAGATTAAAGGTGTCTCTAAGACTGCTGAATCTTACAGTTCATCTAATACCAATAGCTACATCACAAAGATGATTCAAAGGCTACTTAACGAAAAGACTAACGCAAAATTGACTGTAGATGGTAAATGGGGAACAAACATCACCAAGGCTGTCAATTAAGTTCCGAAAGCAGTTTGATTGGAAAGAAGATGGTAAAGTTGGAGTAGAAACACTTAAGAAGTTATTGGCTTAGATCGAAGCGTAGAAAAGACGCAAGCTGTTAAGCAAGCGCCTTTTAAAATTATCTCATTTTATTAAAAACTTTGATTATCTCCTCTTAGGTAGATGATTCGTCGCAATATAAATATACGCATCTGATTCTGCATCAAATTCATTTTTATTTATAGGTCAACATTAACTGTATGAGATTTCCCGGAATTTCTAAATTCATCAACAAATGGTCCTGCTTTATATAGATTATTAGTAGCATCGAAACCAGTATATTTTATTTCACCATTAGATTCATAAGTGAATATAAGATATGTATGTACTTCTCTGATATTTTTTTGTTTAGCACGCCCACCAATCATTGCACCTAATGTACCAAATAGTACAGCACCACCAACAGCGCCACCAATACTTGAAACATACTGCTTTTGAATTTCAACATCTGTTTTTAAACAAACATCAGTTACTTTATTCTTATCAAGGTTAAACGTTAATCCATTTGAAATAATTTCATATTTATTTGGAGATGAATAGATATCACAAG
>NZ_CBDLAM010000021.1:0-17789 GCF_965301125.1 Anaerosporobacter sp.
GAAATATTATTAAAATAAACTAATTAATCATATGATAGGACTAATAAGCCAATACAAGGTTCTTAAAAGAACTATGTATTGGCTTTTGCAATTAGAAAAGGAAGGAAACAATCGTATGGGAAGAAGAAAGAATAGAGCATTGTGAAGTTTATTTAAACTTGACATACATAGTAATTTTGTTATGATATCTCTTTAGTATAATAATAAGAGAGATTATTGAAAGGTTAGTTGATAAATATGAGATTAGACAAATATTTAGCAGAATCTTATGTAGGAACAAGAAAAGAAGTTAGAAAGTTAATTATAGATGGTGTTGTTACTGTCAATGGTGAAGTAGAAAATGATCCAGCCATTGAAATCAAAGAGAATGTTGATTTAATTACATGTATGGATGAGGTTATCGTGTATCCAGGAAGACGGTACATTATGTTTCATAAGCCTGCTGGCTGTATAACTGCTAAGTCAGATGAGAAGCATAAAACCGTTATGGATTACTTTTCAATAGAGGATAGGAAAGGATTATTTCCAGTTGGTAGATTAGATAAAGATACGGAAGGACTACTTTTGTTAACCAATGATGGTGAGTTTGACAATCGTTTGATGCATCCGACACATCATGTTTCCAAACGTTATTTCTTTTGGGTGTTGGGATCTATTACAGAGGACAAGATAGCTCAATTAGAGAAGGGTATATCCATCGGAGAGGATGATGCTATAACTTCCCCAGCCAAGATAGAGATTGTACAAACTGGTAAATATGAAGCGTTAGAAGATCAAATTCCTCCTTATACTTATGATTCGTCAAATATGAAGGACAATAAATATATTCAAATGGTGACCTCGGGATACATTACCATAACAGAAGGGAAAAAGCATCAAGTGAAACGAATGTTGAAAGCTGTTGGCTGTTATGTTATATACCTAAAGCGATTTCAAATAGGTGAACTGGAACTAGATATGAAGTTGAAGCCAGGAGAGTATAGAGAGTTAACAAAGGAAGAAATCGAAAATATTACACCTTTTATGAAAATAGATATCTATTAATTGTAATAATAGAATGCTACTATTTAACTATAACAAGAGGATTACTTTCCGGAGAGTAATACTTGTTTATATTAAAAGTTGAATATGGAGGTATTATTATGAAAAAGAAGATATTACCGTTATTGCTTGTAACAATGATGGTAGCATTTGGAGTAATTGGGTGTGGCTCGGGTTCGAAAGATAATAATGCGACAGAAACGAATACAGATAATATGAAACAAGATACATCTTCAGATGAGTCGTCAGTTGATACCAGTGCTGAACCTGTAACTTTGAAGGTATTCTCCAATTTGCCTGATAGGAAAAATGGTCAGGGGCTTGTAGAACAGACGATTATTGATGAATATATGAAAGAGAATCAAAATGTTAAAATTGAAGTGGAAGCGTTAGATGAAGAAGCATATAAAACGAAGTTTAAAGCTTATACAATGGACGGTATGCCTGATATCGTAAGTATTTGGGGACAACCATCCTTCTTAGATGAAGTACTTGATGCGGGAGTTTTAGCGGAATTATCGGAAGCAGATTATGCGGATTATGGATTCGTATCTGGTTCTTTAGACGGTTTTAAGAAAGATGGAAAATTATATGGTCTTCCTAGAAACACAGACGTTATGTTGTTCTACTATAATGAGAAAATGTTTAAAGATAATGGATGGAGTGTACCACAAACATATGAAGAGCTACTAGCTTTGGCAGATAAGATTAATGAAGCTGGAATTACACCATTAGCAATGGATGGTGGAGATGGATGGCCAATGGCTATTTACCTAACTGATCTTATGGTAAAGATTAATGGAGATTGCAGTACAATCATATCGGATGCTATAGCGAATGGAGACTTTTCAGATCCAGTATTTGCAAAGGCTACGCAGTTACTAGCTGATTCAGCAAAAGCAGGTTTATTTCAAACTGGATATGATTCTCAGGATTATGGTACTGCAATGAATTTATTCACAAATGGTCAAGCAGCTATGTTTTATATGGGAAGCTGGGAAGCTTCTATGGCTTTGAATGAAGACATACCGGAAGAGATAAGAAATAATATTCGAGTATTTACTATGCCAACAGTAGAAGGTGGAGTTGGTAAGAATACGGATATTGCGGCATGGAATGGTGGAGGTTATGCTGTTTCAGCTGATTCTGAGGTAAAAGAAGAAGCAATTAAATTCTTAAATTATATGTATCAACCAGATAAGTTATCAAAATATGGCTGGGAAAATGGTGTTGGAATGTCCGCACAAGATCAATCGGCATATATGACAGGTAATGAAACAGAGTTACAGTTACAGGTTTTAGACATCGTTAATAAAGCAACAAGTACGTCAGGCACACCTGTAAATGACTGTGGTCCTTCCACTTTTAAAACTACTATAGAGAGTGAAATTCAAAGTGTATCTAATGGTTGGGAAAGTGTAGAAGATTTCCTTACAAGTTTAGGTAATGCATGTAAATAGAGAGTAAATACATAGAGTCGTATAAAATAGCTACTTTTTCACAAGGAAAGGTAGCTATTTTAGAAAGGAAAGAGTATGAAACGATTATATAGTAATAAATTAGTTATTTTTAGTCTTGTTATACCGGGAATTCTTGTATTCGTATTTGCTATTCTCGCACCTATAGCATTAAGCGTTTATTATGGATTTACCGACTATTCAGGTATGGGGAAAGCTACATTTGTTGGATTGGATAACTATAAAGAGTTGCTTGGAGATCGAGTTTTTCATAAATCGTTATTGAATTCACTATTTCTTGCAATTGGTTTTATTGCAATTCAACATCCGATTGCAATTGTCGTAGCTTCTGTTTTAGATAAATTGCAGGGAAAGGCAGAAGGAATTTTACGCTGCATTTATTTTATTCCTAATGTTATTTCAGTAGCAGTAATCGCGTATCTATGGAAATTCATATATAATCCGGATTTCGGATTATTGAATAATCTTCTTAAAATGTTTGGTTATACAGGCAAAATTAATTGGTTTAGCATGGATCTAGCGATATGGTCAGTATTGATTGTATTGATATGGCATGGTTTTGGCTGGGGAATGTTGATTTATTATACAGGTATTAAGAATATTGACCCTGTACTATATGAAGCAGCTTCTATAGACGGAGCAAATGGAAGAACTACTTTTCTACGAATAACCTTACCACTTATGAAACCAGTCATTCAGATTAACATTACAATGGCAATTATATCTGCTCTAAAACAGATGGAAACCGTTTATCTTCTGACCAATGGTGGACCCGGCAATAGTACGCAATTTGCTGCGAATTATTTATACCAGCAGGCGTTTAAGGCATTCCAATATGGATATGGTAATGCAATTGGAGTTGTATTTATAATGATCTGCCTGATTGTTACTGTATGCTTGAATAAATTATTTGCGGATAAAAAAGAAGTTGTAAAGGAGGTGTAGAGTTGAGTAAAAAGAATGGAAATAAAAACGATCATGTACATATTGGTAGAGTTGCGTTATGGGTTATATTAATTTTTGTTGCAATTATTCAGATCTTTCCACTTGTGTGGTTAATTAACTTTTCGTTAGCAAGTAGTAATGAAATGTTTACAACAGGCTTACTTGTAATACCAAAAAAGATTCAATGGGGAAACTATGTGAAAGCATTTATAGATGGACATTTTTTACACTATTTAAAGAATAGTTTTTTAATTAATGGATTGGCTGTATTCTTAGTAGTGTTTATCTCAATAATGGCTGCGTTTGCCTGTAAGAGAATGAAATGGAAGTTTAGCAAATTGGTTATGACGTTATTGCTTCTTGGAATGATGATTCCAATTCATACAACGTTATTGCCTAATTACAAGATCTATAGTATATTGGGATTAACAGATACGATATGGGCTTTATTGATTCCTTATGTTGCCTTTTCATTACCGCAAGCTATGTTTTTGATGTCGGGATTTTTAGAAAGCGTGCCAGTTGAATTAGAGGAAGCAGCAGTTATGGACGGATGTGGTATATACCGAATTGTTTTTCAAATTGTAACACCATTATTAAAGCCTTCTATTGCAACTGTTTGTATTATGACATTCTTAAATAACTGGAATGAATTTATAATGGCAAGTACATATCTTAGTTCTCCAATGTGGAAAACACTTCCTTTTTCTATACTGGAATTCACAGGGCAATATTCATCTAATTATGCAGTTCAGTTCGCGGTTATGGCATTAACAGCAGCACCAGCAGTTATCGTGTATATCATATTGAATAAACATATCACAAAAGGCGTAGCTATGGGAGCTGTCAAAGGTTAATCTAAACAAATAGGATTGTTGCGAGGTACCCAATATGAATTATGTTAAATCAATGTTTAACCATATGAATATACGAAAAAAGTTAGTATTTTATAGTTATTTGGTAATCACACCTATATTGCTAATAATTAGCATATGGTTGGTGGTTAGAAATTATGAAGAAACACAAAAAGCTAGATATATAGCACAGGAACAGACAGTGCAGAGTTTAGAGGATAGTATAGAAGTTCTACGTAACGATATGCAGAATATATGCACCTATCTGTGTGTGAACGAAGATATCATTAAGTTGCTAAGAAGTACGAATTCAGAGGAATTAAACAAGAATTCTCAATTATGGTTAGATGAAGCACCAATGAATATGGTTTTAGATATGATTGCATTAAAGGGGTACATAAAGACAATCGCAATATATCCAGAGAATGGAGTAAATCCTTATCTAAGGTGTTTAGACTCTAGCTCCTATGTAAGTGATATAGAAAATATACGTAATTCAGAGATGTATCAAAGAGCAGTTGAGGCGAAAGGAACTGTATTATGGATGTACGCAAAGAAAGATACAAGAGAATTCTATCAAACGAATCGTTCGAATAAGATTGTTCTATATCGAGAAATATTGGATTTGTCTAAGAAAAATAAATTAGGTTTTTTGGTCATAGGAGCTTCTGCCGATAAATTCTATGAATTGTGTGAAAATGCAGTACAAAATACGGCGGAAGGAGTCCTCATATTAAATACTACCGGAGAAGAGTTACTTGAATATGGGAATCAGTATACAGAAGTTACAACCTTATTGACACAGGATTTGAGTTGGATGACAAAAAAATTGAAAGGCATTGTTGAATTACCTAATTATACAGTTTTTTGGGCTCAGAAAGAAAAGAATAGTTTTATTTTCTGCAAAATAGTGCCAAGGCTTAGCTTTAGTGACTTGTTAAAACAATCAGTTAGTACGCCCTTAATATTGCTTACTGTTTTATTAATCGGTCTATGTCCAATTTTTCTTTTCATATCAAACTTTATAACGAAACCCTTGAATCGATTAACAGTAGCCATGGGAAAATTCAAAAAGGGTGATTTTACGCAAAAGATACCAGTGAATACCCAAGATGAAGTTGGAGTGGTGGCAGAGTGTTTTAATGTAATGGTAGAAGATATCAAGACACTGATAGATACGAATTATGTTATGGCTTTGCATGAAAAAGAAAGTGAATTGAATGCGCTACAAGCACAGATTAATCCACATTTTCTCTATAATACGTTAGATGCACTTTATTGGAGAGCAATCGATTGTGGTAATGAAGAGATAGGAGAAGATATATTAGCTTTATCAAATCTTTTTCGTCTAGTTCTAGGGCAGGGAAAAGGAATTATAACAGTGAAAGAAGAAGAAAATTTAATTGAAACATATCTGCATATTCAGAAAATGCGATTTTCTAGAAAACTTGATTATCAGATATGTATAGATCCTAAAATAGAAAATGCATTCATTCCGAAATTGATTTTACAACCCTTCATAGAAAATGCTATTGTACATGGATTTGAAAATAGTGGAACGAAATGCATGTTAACTGTGGAAGGATCTATGATAGAGGAAGATGAGGTATATATAGAATTTCGGATAAGCGATACTGGTAAAGGGGTGTCGGAAAATCAACTTAATGAAATCTGGAAGGTAGAGGATTCGAAAAGATATGCAAGCCAAAGAATAGGACATTATGCCATTAAGAATGTTAGGGAACGGCTTGAACTAAAATATCGTGAAAATTTTAGCTTGGAAATTCAAAGTGAAGTTGGAAAAGGAACCACTGTTAGCATTATTATACCATATGAATGTAAAGAGGTTGACTAAATGGATATTAAGTTATTAATTGCAGATGATGAAGATGTGATTAGAAATGGAATAAGCAAATATGTCAAACTACATACAGATTGTTTTAATAAAATCCTGTTGGCAGAAAACGGACAAGAAGCAATTGAACAAATTTTAAAATATCAACCTGATATTGTTCTTTTGGATGTTCAAATGCCGATAAAAACAGGATTGGAGGTAATGAAAGAAATAAAACTGGCAGGACTGTCTCCAATTATCATTATTCTAAGTGGATATGATGAATTCAAATATGCTCAACAGGCATTACGTTTAGGAGCGAGGGATTATGTGCTAAAACCTGTGAGATCATCAGATATACTAAAGATGGTTACCGAGTATGCAGATGAGTTATCTTATCAAACTAAAAACATACAGGATAGTAAGGAAACAGGACTTAATCCCCTAGTAAATCAAGCCAAAGAATATATTGAAGAAAATTACTATAACAATTTAACACTCCAACAAGTTGCAGATAAGGTGTCGATATCTGCAGGGTATCTTTCTACGTTATTTAATCAAGAACTTAAGTGTGGCTTTGCGGATTATTTGAATGAAGTTAGAGTAAATCATGCTTGTACGTATTTAAAGCAGAATTATTTTAAAACCTATGAAATTGCATACAAGATAGGGTTTAACGATGAAAAATATTTCTCGAAAGTATTTAAAAAAATCAAAGGGATGTCTCCTTCCGAGTATAAAAAAGGAGCGTTTAAAGGCTAGAGTAGTTGCTGATTGTTATATTTCGTGTTATATTAAAATAATTATATTAAAAGACGATAGCCGAGGTGAGAGATATGAAAATAATAGCTTTTAATGAGATTATAGACTTAAATCATAGACTTGAGGAGAAGGAATTACATTTTAAGATACATTTGCAAGATGCTTGTGGACGCCAGACTATGTGGATTGAACCCTTGGGAAATTGTGCTTGCGAGGGTAAATATGGAGATTTATATTCGGAAATAGATCAATTTTTTAAAGAAAATCGATATGAAATTAAATATAGCCAAGATAAGATGTCGTTTTGGATTATTAATTGATTTTATAAGATTCGGGAGTTTGATTTACTAATTCGTGATTAACTATTAAGAGCTTTTGACTCCCGAATCTTTTATTTAAATATTGACATATTAAATTATAGTTGGTAATATATAGTAATAATATTCATACTATACCCCGGGAGTTAGTATGATATTTTGAATTATATAAGAATCTGACTAGACAACTAGAGGTTTAGAATGCTAATAAGCATTTTAAATCTCTTTTTTTATTTAAGAAAGGATAGGGAAGGATATGAACAAGAAAAAGAGTGTCTTAGTCACAATGGTAGCATTAGTTTGTATGCTACTGACACTGGGTGGTTGTGAAAAATCAAAAAAAGATGAGTCTGTTAAGAAAATTAGAATTGGAGTACAAACGGATAACTTTCAACCATATGTTGCGGAGGCAAAAGGTTTTTTTGAAGAAGAGTTTGAAAAAGATGGAATTGAAGTTGAGTTGATTTTCTTTACATTAGGACCACCAATTATTGAAGCTTTCACTAGTGAAGAATTAGATTTTGGATTCTTGGGGGATCAGCCGACTTATCAAGGAATAGCAAATGGAGTGGATTTAAAAATTATTGGTACATATGAGGCATCTGATAAGGCTAGAGGTTTAGTAGCCAGAAACGATGCTAATATCACAAGTATTAAGGATCTGAAAGGAAAAAAGGTTGCTGTTCCCTTTGGAAGTAATATGCAACCTTTACTCGATCTATATCTAAAGCAAGAGGGATTAACGACAGATGATATTGAATTACTTAATCTGAGTTTAGCAGATATCAACACTAGCTTAACCAGTGGTGACATCGAAGCAGCAGTAACAGGAGAGCCATGGATAACACAGATTGTAAGCAAAGGAGAAGTTACCAAGATTACCGATAGCCAAGGTATTAAGCTATTTGTCAATCCTATTATAGCAAGTAATGACTTTGTAACTGATAACCCAGATTTGACTGTAAGGTTATTGAAGGTACTACAGAAGGCAAAAGATTGGATAGATGAGAATAAGGAAGAAACCATTCAGATTGTGAAAGAGAAGACAGGTGCTGAAGAAGAATCCTTAAGAGCATTAGATGATACTGTCGATTGGAGCCTTGCGCTAACAGAAGAGAAAATTGATGCGCTAGTGATTGGCGTTGACCAGTCTTACGATGCTAATTTATTAAAGAAAAAGATAGATATAAAAAGTAAGATAGACCTTTCGTTTCTTGAAAAAGCAGGAATTCAATAAAGTAGAAGGAGGACAATAACAATGGCTGTATTGAATAATTATGAAAATCTATATGAGGAAATTAAGTTAAAAAATCGTTTATTAGTAGAAGGTATCCAGGTGGACCCAGTAATTTTTAGTCATTTAGATTTAGGCGGAACTATTAAAGAACAGGTAAATGCTATGTTTGCTATTGACCATCATGGTCATAGTGGAATTGATTTTCCGGCTTGTATTATATTACCACTGGGTTCTAGAGTTCGGTTTCAATGGGAACAAGATAGTCCATTTACGTTACAGTATGAAGGCGGAGAGTATCAACTATACGAAAGAAATAAGCTAATAGTTGATAATGTTATCTTTGATAGAAGGCCTGACTATTATAAACTAACTACATCGGATGGGACACCTATGGCTACTGTGGCGCAAAGTTATGGCCATAATAGCATATTTGTTGCATACAGCAATGAATGTTCATTAAAAGAGAAAGGTAAAGATTGCTTGTTTTGTAATATTAACGAGACTAAAAATCTATATGGTGAATGTCAACATATTAAGTGGAAGACAGCAAAACAGATTGGCGAAACAGTTGCAGCTGCATATAAGGAAGGTAACAATAAAGTGACAATCAGTGGAGGATTCATACCAGAACGTAGAGAGGTAGAATATTACATTGATGTTGCAGAAGCAATCAAGGAATCAACGTCTTTAAGTGATTTTAACGGTACAGCTACGATTGGTGCTCCGGTAGATTTTTCTGTATTTGATAAATATAAAGAAGTCGGTTATAGAACGGTGGCAACGAATCTTGAAATATGGGATAAAAACATGTTCAAAACGATTTGTCCAGGTAAAGAAGAATACTGTGGTGGAAGGGACAACTGGCTTAGAGCTATCGATTATGCAAGGAATATATTTGGAGCATTTTATGTCCGTTCTACATTTGTTGCAGGTATTGAACCAAAAGGTTCGTTATTAGAAGGTATCGAGCAGTTAGTGGAAAAAGGGATTGTTGCAATCCCAAATCAATGGAATGTAAATGTTGGTTCTGCATTAGAGGGACATAGGACACCAAAGGCTGAATGGCATCTTGATTTAGCAAAAAGAACGGTTGATATTTATCGTAAATATGGATTGACATGGGATTTGTTGGCAGATGCAACTGCGGAGAAAGATTCTGTAATACATGATTTATTCCGGTTAGAGGAAGGAATTGTGCTTTAACTCTAGATGGAGGTGGAGAATTCATGGGAACGAGAAAAAGGAAAAGGATTAAAAAGAAATTAATTGCAGCAATTCTCCCGGTAC
This sequence comes from Anaerosporobacter sp., assembly GCF_965301125.1. Classification (NCBI taxonomy): domain Bacteria; kingdom Bacillati; phylum Bacillota; class Clostridia; order Lachnospirales; family Lachnospiraceae; genus Anaerosporobacter; species Anaerosporobacter sp. The sequence continues at coordinate 9,756 of NZ_CBDLAM010000021.1, forward strand.
TATTGATTTGTATATGGCAATGGCTTGGTAAGAGAGGAGCAATTAATCAATCCATCTTACCGATACCTTCTGAGATTATTAAGACATTTGGCAAGATGATTGAGGATGGTAGCCTAAAGAAACATCTGATTATTAGTGTAGTAAGAGTTCTAGAAGGTTTTTTACTAGGAGGGGGGTTAGGAGTTATCTTGGGAATTATAATAGGACTTTTTAGAACAGCTGAAGATATTATGAGTGCCTTGGTAGGAATACTGAGGCCAATTCCTCCCATCGCTTGTGTACCAATCTTGATTCTATGGTTAGGAATTGCAGAAGGTTCCAAAATCGCAGTAATAGCGATAGGAAGTTTTTGGCCAGTATTACTAAATACAATACATGGAATTAAAAGTGCAGATACAAAATTATTAGAAGTGGCAAAGACATTTGAAAAGAATAAAATGCAGATCTTGTGGCATATCGTATTACCTTCTTCCTTGCCAGCAATATTCACTGGAGTTCGTTTAGGAATAAGTGCAGCTTGGACTTGCGTGGTTACAGCAGAGATGATTGCAGCATCGAAAGGAGTCGGTTTCTTGATATCATATGCAAGAGAATTATCACAACCAGATGTGTTATTAGTTGGAATTGCATCAATTGGTTTAATAGGGTTACTGATTGATACTTTGGTTTTACGTTTGCAAGAAAAACTCTTATATTGGAGTTTTGGACTAAAGGAGTAAGAGTATGAGTGTAGAGATAAAATCTGTTAAAAAGGTATTTCAACTGCAAGAAGGAGATTTAGAAGTATTAAATGATGTAAGTCTTACAATTAATGATGGTGAATTCATTAGTATAGTTGGAGGTAGTGGGTGTGGAAAAAGCACATTACTCAAGCTAATTGAAGGTCTGGATTCTACAACAGAAGGTGAGATCTATATAGATGGACAAAAAGTAGAAAGACCTTCTAGTAATGTAGGAATGGTATTTCAAGAATCAAGGTTAATCCCATGGAGTAATGTTGAGAAGAATATTGCTTTTGGAATTGTGAAAAATATACCGGCACAGGAGAGAAGAAGATTAATTTCGGAGCATATTAATTTAGTAGGATTGCAGGGATTTGAAAAAGCACTTCCTAGTCAATTGTCAGGTGGAATGCAACAAAGAGTCAGTATTGCCAGAACATTAATAAACCAGCCAAAAGTATTATTATTAGATGAACCTTTTGGTGCATTAGATGCATTTACTAGGATTAATATGCAACAAGAAATCTTACAAATATGGGAGAAGGAGAAGACCACGATGATTTTAGTAACTCATGATATTGATGAGGCTATATTTCTAGGTGATAAAGTAGTAATTATGTCAAACAAACCTGGTGAGGTTAAAGATATTATACCTGTTAAATTACCAAGGCCAAGAGTACGAACAAGTTCGGATTTTGCATATATCAGAAAGAAGGTGTATGATCATTTCTTTAGCCATGATGAAACATCAGTTGAATATAATATCTAGGAGGGATAAGTATGTCTAAGAGAGTATTGATAACAGGTGGGAATAAAGGGATTGGGTTAGAAACTACAAAGGAATTTTTAGAAAGAGGATATGAGGTAATTGTCGTTGCTAGAGATTTCAGCACATTTGATAATAACAAAGTAAGAAAAGTAGAATTTGATTTATCAGAGGTAGAAAATATACCTACGCTTGTTGCGCAAATCGGAGAGATTGATATTCTTGTAAATAATGCTGGTATAGCTAATGGTATTGATTATGCAAATTATCCGAGAGAACAGATAGAATACATTGTTAGAGTCAATTTAGAAGCACCATTTCAATTGATCAAAGAATATGCAAAGAGTTTTATTGTAAAAGGAGAAGGGCGTATTGTCAATGTGGCTTCTCAAGCTGCACAAGTTGGAAATCCGGATATTTGGTATGGGATAACCAAGGCAGGTGTTGTTAATATGACAAGAAGTTTTGCTAATCTACTAGGACCAAAAGGCGTTGTAATAAATGGGATAGCACCAGGACCAGTGGATACAGAGATGATTAAGAATTCACCATATAACAAGAGGTTTGAAGAGATTAAGAAGCGTTCCTATCTAGAACGATTTGCAACACCAGAAGAGGTCGCTAAAACCATCGTTTGGCTAGGGATTGATTCGCCAGAATACTTGAATGGTGAGATTATAAATATTAATAATGGTGCACAGTCAATTCGGTAGTAAATATTCTTGCTTATTCATTATTAACTTTAAGTAATCCTTTCGAAGCCAGCATCATTATTGATTGTCCCAATTACATAGAATTTATTGACAAAAATCCTAACAGTAGTAAAATAGGAAAAAAGTATAACTAATAATGCAAATGCTAGGAGGAGTATTTATGAAGTATGCGGTTGTTTACAAGAGCAAGAGAAGTAATAAGAAATTAGCAAAAGCAATTGGGGAAGCCATTGGAGTAACACCACAAGAACTAACCACATTTGATACAAATCAAGATGTGGATGTATTGTTCTTTGGTGCTAGTATTTACGGTGGAGGTGTAGCACCTGATGTTCTTACGTCTGTAGAGAAATTTAAGGCAGATAAGATAAAGAAAGTAGTTTTGTTCTCAGCTAGTGGTTTCGGTACAAACCAGTATCAATCGCTTATTGAGAAGTTAGAAAGCCAAGGGATTACTGTAGAGAAAGATGTATATACCTGCCTTGGCCGTGCCTTCTTCTTTAAGAATCATAGTCATCCGAACACAGAGGAAGTGAAAGGTGTTGCTACATTTGCTAGAAAATATAGAGCCAAATAAAAAAGTAAATTCCAGTTACTTTGAATAGTTAGTGTATCCATGACTAAATTTCAATCTATCAAAAAACAAATATGTAAAAAATTCAAATTTATCTATGCCTTAGTTTTATGTTAGCAAACTAGTTTTAGTATTACCTCGTCGTAAAGTATTTTGAAAAAGTAGCAATTTCTTGTGGGGGGAATTGTTGTGTAGTATTAAAAGATCTGATAGTATGTACAGTCATTTTAGTTTAAAAAATTAATTAAGAGAATTTATAAAAATATTCCGTGTAAAATATTGTAATTCTGATTGCGGTTATATCTAATTTATGTTATAAATAATTTATATAAATTATTTATTTTGGAGGAAGCATTGAATAATCAATATGAAAAGGCAATAGAAGCAGAAAATAATATATATAGAGAAAGACAAAAACAGTTATCAGTTCCTAACAGTGTTTCTACAGGGTGGGAACAATTGGATAAAGCACTTGATTGGTTATGTGATGGAACAGACTGTATTTTGGATTTTGGTTGCGGAATAGGAAGTTTGTTATTTTTTTGTGCTAAGAGAGGTACAAAAAATCATTTTGGAATTGATTTTGCAGTTGAAGGAATTAAATGTGCAAAACTTCGCTCAGATTTAATGGATACAGGTGAATATCGGTTTTATGTTGGGAGTTTAGAACAACTACAGAAATTTGAAGATAACTGTATGGATGCTATTATATTATCAAATGTAATAGATAATATGTATCCAGTTGATGGAAGAGCTATTCTTAAAGAATGTAAACGCATATTAAAAACTAATGGAAAATTAATGATTAAACTAAACCCATATCTTACAAATGAACAATTACAGAAAATGACTTATAAAGAATTGGAACAAGATGTTTATGATGATGGGTTTATTCTATGGAATAGAAAGACAACAGATTGGGAAAAAGAGTTATGTATTCTATTTACTATTTTAGATAAATATGAATTTTACATACCAGAGCTAGAACAAGTAAATAGAATTTTCTTATTATCAAAGTGTTAATAAGAAAATTCTATTTCAATGCATATCACTGATTGCCTCTTCTTTAGCGGATTTATTTCTCTGGTTCTATAGTAGTTATGTATCTCTTTGAATTCTGCATTCTTTCTTATCACTAAAATTGCTGCTTCATACAGTATATATCTCAACCGTTTTCTCCCTCTGTAACTGATATGGCCCTCTCCTTGATGCTTACTAGAACTACAGTTCACAATCGCATAATTGTAAATCTATTTTATCTAAAACATATGATAAAGATGAATCATCATAAAAATATACATATTCCCAAATGTTCTGGTTATTTTTTGCATGACGTATTTCTTTAGCAATAGGAAAGTATATGAAATAAATATTTTTCATATACTTTCTTCTATGTTATTATAATAAAGAATAGGAAAAATACAAAGACATTTTGATATTCGAATTCTATATCGTACATAGGAGGACTGGTACATGAAAAAGTTAGTACGTTACTTAAAGAGTTTTAAAAAACAAGTTACGATCGGACCATTCTTTAAGTTACTAGAAGCCATCTTTGAACTAATTGTTCCGCTTGTTATGGCAAGTATCATTGATAAAGGGATCGCTGGTGCGGATAAAGAATATGTTCTTAAGATGGGCGGAGTCATGATTTTACTTGGAGTTTTAGGCCTTTGCTTTGCGTTGATATGCCAATATAGTGCAGCAATTGCTTCACAAGGTGTCGGTACAAAATTAAGAAATGATTTATTTCGCCATATCAATAGTTTATCGTATAAAGAGATAGATGAGTTAGGTACGAACTCATTGATTACAAGAATTACAAACGATGTGAACCAGATGCAATTAGTGGTAGCAATGTTGATTCGCCTTGTGATACGTGCGCCTTTTTTAGTAATTGGTGCAGCCGTCATGGCATTGATGATTGATTTAAAACTAGGACTTATCTTTCTTATAGTAGCTCCACTAGTAGCTGCGGTATTGTATTTTGTAATGAGTCGTTCGGTTCCATTCTATAAAGTACGCCAGACAAAACTTGATAAAGTTTCCTTAATCACTAGAGAGAATTTATCAGGAGCTAGAGTCATTCGTGCTTTCTCTAAACAATCCCATGAAAAAGAGCGTTTTCATGAATCAAGTGATGAAGTAGCAGATCTTGCAATTCGAGTGGGTAAATTATCAGCAATTCTAAATCCAGCGACTTTCACCATACTAAATGTTGCCATTATAGCAATTATCTGGTTTGGAGGTTTCCGTGTAGATAAGGGTTCTTTAACACAGGGAGAGATTATTGCATTCGTTAACTATATGACACAGATTTCCTTGGCATTAGTGGTGGTTGCGAATTTAGTTGTTATATTCACAAAAGGTAGCGCAAGTGCAGCAAGAATTAATGAAATCTTTGAGACAGAGCCTTCTATAATTGAAGGAAACTATTCTGGTGATTTAAATAGAAACAATGGTAATGTAAAGGCACAAGAATCAACGAATAGGAAGATAGTTATTCCTAAGATTCAATTTAAGGATGTGTCTTTCTCTTATCATGGCAATGAGGAATATTCCCTTGAACATCTAACGATTGATATTCAAAGAGGCGAGACCGTCGGTATCATAGGGGGTACTGGTTCTGGAAAGACAACATTAGTGAATTTAATGCCACGATTCTATGATACAACAAAAGGTTCTATCTTAATTGATGGAGTAGACATCAAAGAATATAGCTTTGACGCACTTCGTAAACAGTTTGGTATTGTACCACAAAAGGCTGCATTATTTAGTGGAACGATTCTAGATAATATGAGATTTGCCAAAGAAGATGCTACAATGGAAGAAATCCGTAAAGCGGTGAAGATAGCACAAGCGGAAGAGTTTGTAGAGAGCAAACCAGAAGGATATAATACGATAATATCCCAAGGTGGTAAGAATTTATCAGGTGGGCAAAAACAGAGATTAACCATCGCAAGAGCGTTGGTTGGTTACCCTGAGATTTTAATTCTCGATGATAGTGCCAGTGCGCTAGACTTTGCAACAGATGCAAAATTACGGATGGCGATTCAAGATAACCTAGAAGGTATGACTGTATTCATCGTATCACAAAGAGCAAATGCAATCAAATACGCGGATAAGATAATTGTATTAGATGATGGAATGGTAAAAGGAATCGGTACCCATGATGAATTATTTGATAACTGTGAAGTATATCATGAGATCTGTTTATCACAGTTAAGCGAAGAGGAGGTGCGTAGGTAATGGAAAAAAAACATTCCAATACGATAGATTCGACAGAAAGCCAATTTGCTGTCTTAAAGCGAATCTTACAATTTGCCAAGCCTTATAGAATATATCTTATCCTTGCATTTATTAGTGCATTCATTAGTGTAGTTGTAAGTTTATTAGTTCCTGTATTAATTGGTCGTGCAGTTGATGTAATAATAGGAAAAGGAAATGTAGATTTTAAAAGGATGGGCTCCATTCTGTTAGGAATGGCATTAGCTATTGCAATTAGTGCTGTATTTCAATGGATTATGACGTATTGCACCAATAAGATTACTTTTTTATCTGTACGTGATCTTAGAATGGCAGCCTTTGATAAGTTAATAAGAGTACCACTTCGTTATATAGATGGAACATCACATGGTAATATTATGAATACCATGATTAATGATATTGATCAGATTTCTGACGGTCTCTTGCAAGGGTTTGCACAACTATTTACGGGAGTAATAACAATTGTTGGTACCTTGGTTATCATGTTATTCATTAACGTTAAGATTGCGCTCATTGTAATTATTATGACACCATTATCTATGGTAGTTGCGACCTTTATCTCAAAGCGCACATATAATAAGTTCAAGGAACAGTCAACCATACGTGGAGAAATTGGTGGATATATTGAAGAAGTAATTGGAAATCAGAAGGTTGTCTCAGCATATTGTTATGAAGATCGAGCACAAGAAAAATTCGAAGAAATCAATCAAAGATTGTACGATTGTGGGGTTATGGCACAGTTTTATTCTTCGCTAACAAATCCTTGTACTCGTTTTGTAAATGGTTTCGTATACGCAGTTGTCGCTATGTGTGGTGCCTTATCTGTAATTGGTGGAGCTTTCTCTGTGGGGCAGTTAACTTCTTTCTTATCCTATGCCAACCAATATACGAAACCATTTAATGAAATATCAGGGGTTATTGCAGAGTTACAGTCAGCATTTGCATCTGCCAGAAGAGTATTTGCTTTACTAGATCAAGAAATTGAAAAGGATATAGAAGAATCTACAATAGAGATAGATACAAAGAAAACTACAGTAGGTAAAGTTGACCTTGAGAATGTATCATTTAGCTATAATAAAGAAGTGTCTTTGATAGAAGATTGGAATTTAGCTGTAAAACCAGGTCAAAGAATTGCAATTGTAGGGCCAACTGGTTGTGGTAAGACAACAATTATTAATCTGTTAATGCGTTTCTATGATGTAGACGGAGGGAGTATTAAAGTAGATGATCGTGATATACGAAACATGTCTAGAGAAGAACTTCGTCGTAATTATGGTATGGTATTACAAGAAACTTGGCTATTCCATGGAACAGTTCGTGAGAATATCGCTTATGGCAAAGAGAACGCAACCATGGAAGAAATAATAGAAGCTGCTAAGGGCGCTCATGCACATAGTTTTATTAAACGTTTACCAAATGGCTATGAGACGATTATTTCAGAAGAAGGAGATAATATCTCAGGGGGACAAAAACAGTTATTATGTATCGCTCGTATCATGTTAACCAAACCACCAATGTTAATCCTTGATGAAGCAACAAGTAATATCGATACACGTACGGAAATTCAGATACAGAAAGCTTTCAAGAAATTGATGGAGGGCAGAACTAGTTTTATCATTGCTCATAGATTATCAACGATAAAACATGCTGATAGAATTCTTGTTATGGATAAGGGGCATATCATAGAACAAGGTAATCACGATGAACTTCTAAAGAAAAATGGCTTCTATGCGAAGTTGTATAATAGTCAGTTTAAGCAGACGGTGTAAAACAAGAATATTAAGACATATAAAAAGCTAGAAGTGAAAACAAAATTCATCTTCTAGCTTTTCTTGTATAAACTAATCATCTGATTTATCACTATCCCACTCTTTAAATTTTCTACATATAACTTTCAACTCTTGAAAGAAATAAAGAAAAATACTAACAATTAATAAGAGATTAAATAAATAATTAAATCCAGATACGTCATATCCTAATAGAAAACCTTTA